>JAICKT010000143.1 GCA_025927795.1 Parafilimonas sp.
AAAATTGATGGTTTTTATGCATTCAATGGTATTGTACTGCCATCTTTAAGCAATCAAAAACTGGATATGTATTTTAAAGTAGTGCAAAAAAATAAAGAAGAAAAAAACAGCAGTACTGTTTACCTGCTTGTAAGTACCGGCAACGAAAATTTTGCCTCACCTGAAGGAGATACTGTGCTCTGGAATAGTTCCAAAATGTTTTTTAACAGCTTCGTTGAAAATACAACAGCATTTAGTCTTGAACAAGATATAACTGCGCAGGAAAATGTTTTAAAAGATGCGCAGAATAAATTAACCAACCTTCAGAAGGATGAAAAAGACCTGGCTGATAAAACAGCAAAAAACCAGGAAGCTCAAAAAGATGCGCAATTGAATATTGAAACCCAAAGTAAGGTTCTTGACGATTTGAAACTAAAACGAAAAGGCTAAAGTCGTTATAACAATTATTCAACTACTAAACCCTTCTCTTTGAATTTTTCTTCTGTGCAATGTATTCTAAATAGCATTGAGCGATAGCAACGCACATTGCGGCATTCTGCAGTAATAAACTTCAGCAATAAATATTAATTTAGCTACCGCCTGCTAACATTACGCCAAACGTTAGCTGCAAGTAAATTGACTCATTCTAAAACAATATTCATTTGGACATTATTAATCTCAGTAGCTCTATTGGTATTGGGACAGCTTCTATTTGTGGAGATTTTTAAATTTTTTGAACCACAAGTTGACGGCATCTTGTTTCAAATAACAGAACGCAATGCAACTGTGAAGACTTCGGTACTATTTTCAATATTACTTTTTCTTATTCCTATTTTCATAATATTGACTTGGCGACTTGCACATATTATTTCTGCAAATAAGAAAATTGCATCAGCCTTATTCATTCTACTCTTTATAACTCTCGGAATTTTCGTAAGACATAAAGAAGTAAAAACTTATTTTACAATTGTCGTAAAACCTGCTTTATTGACTAAGGATAAGACAACCATTATATATCCAATCGACCCAATAAATTTTTTGTATTACATGTTTGCAGGACTTATAATAGGCTGCATACTTGCATTTGTCTTTTTTAAACAAAAAAATAAATATAATAATTGAAGCCATGCAGCTAACACTTGCGCTTGTAAAAGACTGGTTTTTTCTTTTCCGTAATGTGTTCTAAAGTACATTGAGCAAAAGCAAGGCACTTTATCTGCTGAGTTGTTTGCCAAAAAGACTTTGGTGCGCAATGCAAATCTGCTCCATTAGAAAATTGTAACTCCCCCTTTTTCGCGCGGATTTTGTGATAACAAATATTGTTTAACTTTTCGATATCGAAACAAGTCGCTGATAGTTCTGCTGCAACTATGTTAGTACCTCTTCTTTGGCAGAGAAACAATGAGTTTATGCAACAAATTATTTTTCTAAACGAAAAGTAACAGGTAAAATGATTCTTGCTTTAACAGGTCTTCCTTTTACAGTGGCTGGCTTCCAGCCATGCATTGCTGAAACTACTCTTCTGGCTTCTTCATCTAAACCATGTCCTAAACTTTTACCTATTACATGGGCGTATGATACACTTCCATTTTGATTTACTACTAATGAAATATTTACAGTACCCTGGGTATTAGTGTTCAATGCTTCGCGGGGATAATTGAGATGATTATATATATAACTTTCTATTGCCCGCTCACCTCCTGGATAAGTTGGATTTGACTCTGCAATTTCATATACCCCGGTTTTATCCTTTCGAACTTTTCGATTTGTAACAACCGGTATAGGGGCAACAATTACTTTTACTTCTTTTTTAACTATTATTTTTGTTGGATTAGAAACTTGAGGCGTTGGCGCTGTATTTCGAGGTTCCGGTGTTGTACTTGTACTTTTAGATGTAGTGGTTGGTTTAGTTTGTGCCGGTGAAGCTTCCTGAGGCAATGTAGTCTGCTCAGTATCAGAAGGAGCTACTGTATTTGAATCAAGAGTTTTATTAGAAGACTGATTTGAATTGCAAGCCATAAAAAACATTGCAAGTGCGCAAAAACAAACTAAATGTTTAAATGAAAAATTATTTGACATAACTCTGGTATTTACACAGACGTTATTCAAACAAAGTGCCACAACATGCAAAAGAAAAATATAAAAACAGTTCTTCTCTCTGATTTTTTTTACAACAATCAACCTGTTGCTTATAGCATTTTAAAAAAATTCCCTCTCTTCATAAATCTCAAGCCATTAAATTTACGCTTTCATTATTTCCAATTTCTTACACATGAAAAAATATAAACTCCTATTTATTTTTTGTTTGATTACAACTATCGTTTCAGCTCAGCAAACATTCCCCGTTAATGGTGTGCATGATTATCGTGAAGATTACATAGCATTCACACATGCAACTATTGTAAAAGATTCAAAAACTATTTTAAAAGATGCAACACTTATTATCAAACAGGGAAAAATAATTTCAGTTGGTAATAATTTATCTGTACCAAAAGATGCTGCCGAAATTAATTGCAAAGGCAAATACATTTATCCATCTTTTATTGATTTATTTAGTGATTATGGAATTACTGTTGCAGAACAACCAAAACGTACAAGAAATTATTACCAGGCACAGTTTGTAAGCGATACAAAAGGAGCGTATGGATGGAACCAGGCAATTCGCCCTGAAACAGATGCATCAAAAATTTTTACCGCGAACGAAAAAGAAGCGAAAGACTTACGCGGTATGGGTTTTGGCGTTGTGCTTACGCACTTACAAGATGGTATTGCGCGTGGTACCGGGACATTAGTTACACTGAGTGACGATAAAGAAAATTTAGATATGCTGCGTGATAAAGCTGCCGCATTTTATTCATTTAGTAAAGGCACTTCAACGCAGGATTATCCAACATCATTAATGGGTTCTATTGCTTTGATAAGACAAACATATCTTGATGCAAACTGGTATAAGAATTTGTCATCTGCAGATAAAGAAAAATCAACAAGCGAAGGTACAAACCTCTCACTCGAAGCCTGGAACAACAATCAGCCATTACCGCAAATTTTTGATGCAAATGATAAATGGAATGTGTTGCGTGCAAAAAAAATTGCCGATGAATTTAGTGTTCAATACATAATTAAAGGTGGCGGCAACGAATACCAGCGCATGGATGAAATGAAAGCAACAAAAGCAAATTTTATTTTGCCTTTAAATTTTCCCAAAGCAATTGATGTGTCAGACCCGGATGCAACAAGATTAGTTGCTTTAAGTGTGATGAAGCATTGGGAAATGGCGCCGCTTGAACCGGGCATGTTTGATAAAGCGGGAATTAATTTTGCCTTAACTGCTAATGGTACAACAAATGATGAGTTTTTAAAAAATCTTCGCGAAGCAATTGATGATGGTTTGAGTGAAGATAAAGCTTTGGATGCGCTTACAAAAACACCCGCAACATTAATTAATGCATATGATAAAGTTGGAAGTATAGATGCAGGCAAGCTTGCAAATTTTATTATCACAACGGGTCCTGTGTTTGATGAACAAACTATCTTTTTACAAAACTGGATTCAAGGGAAAAAATTTATATTAACCGATAATGGCTGGAATGATTATCGCGGCAACTACAAACTCACCATCAAACAAAACAATAATAACAAACAATATAATGTTGCGATTGATGGAAAGCCTGGCAAACTTTCTGCAACAATTCAATCTGCAAGTGATACTGCAAAAACAAAACTTGATATTGACATAACCAACACTTCGGTTAATTTAAAATGGAGTAATAAAGCAGATAGCTCAAAAACGAATTTATTGTCTGGTGTTATCAGCAAAACTATGTGGAATGGCTCGGGTTATGATGCGAATGGAAATGTTGTTTCATGGAATATGATTGCTTCATCACCTTATGTTGAAAAACCTGACACATCAAAACCAAAACAAAAAAAATCAGACATAAACACAACAATGCTTTATCCTTTTGATGGCTATGGTTTTTCTGAAATGCCAAAGCAGGAGGATGTATTAATTAAAAATGCAACTGTTTGGACAAATGAAGCAGACGGCCTTTTGCAAAACACAGATGTATTATTAAAGAACGGAAAAATTGCTGCAATTGGGAAAAATCTTTCCGCATCAAACGCAAAACAAATTGATGGAACAGGTGAATATTTAACGCCGGGAATTATTGATGAACATTCACACATAGCTGTAAGTGGCAGTGTGAATGAGTGCTCACAATCCGTAACATCTGAAGTGCGCATTGCTGATGTAATAAATCCTGAAGACATTGATATTTATCGCCAGCTTTCGGATGGTGTTACTATAGCGCATGTTTTACATGGCAGTTGCAATACCATCGGCGGACAAACACAATTAATAAAAATGCGTTGGGGAAAAGATGCGGAAGAAGTGAAGTTTGCCAACTGGGATCCATTTATAAAATTTGCTTTGGGAGAAAATGTAAAACGTTCTTATAGTCCTTCAAACAATCGTTTCCCTGACACACGCATGGGCGTTGAACAGGTGTTGGTAGATGCGTTTACACGCGCAGAAGATTATGAAAAGATGGGTGAAAATAAAAGAAGAGATTTAGAGCTCGATGCGCTTGTTGAAATTTTAAATCATAAAAGATTTATCACTTGTCACTCTTATGTACAAAGCGAAATAAATATGCTGATGCATGTTGCTGATTCATTTCATTTTAAAGTAAACACATTCACACATATTTTAGAAGGATATAAAATTGCAGACAAAATGAAAGCGCATGGTGCTTACGCATCAACGTTCAGCGATTGGTGGGCATATAAAGCGGAAGTAGAAGATGCTATTCCATATAATGCGGCACTCATGACAGATGAAGGTTTAACTGTTGCAGTAAATAGTGATGATCCCGAACAAGCGCGACATCTAAATCAGGAAGCTGCGAAAAGCATAAAGTATGGTGGTTTAACTGAAGAGCAGGCATTTAAAATGTGCACACTTAATCCGGCAACGATGCTGCATATTGCAGACAGAGTTGGCAGTATAAAAGTTGGTAAAGATGCAGATGTTGTTTTATGGAATAATAATCCTTTAAGTGTTTACGCCACCGCACAAAAAACTTTTGTTGATGGTATTGAATATTACGACAGGCAACGCGATTCAACACAGCGTATTTATATTGCCAATGAAAGAAATCGTTTAATACAAAAAATGCTTACTGCAAAAAAAGCCGGCGCCAAAACACAACCTGCTGTGATGACACGTGATGCGAAAGTTGAAAGCGAGGATGGGCAATAACTATATTCCAATATTAAATCCTAACTGTAAGTTAGCCCAGGAAGACCAGTAATTAGGTTGTTTAAATGCATCAAAAGAAACAACGGCTTCAAAGGCTCCGAAATGTGTACCTGCACCAATATCTGCAGCAAAACGACCTTTTCTTTCTGAGGCATTTTTGTAACTAATAAAACCAATACCTGCATCTCCCTGTAAAAAAATGGTATGTAATGTCATTGGTAAATATTGCCTTAATCCAATTTTAGCGGGTATATATGTTTCGTCACCTAATAAATGATCGGGGCTATCATGCTTTGAAAAAAAATTAGTATAACCAAGAGAAAAAACCGCTCTCGAATTTTTTGATCCTAATGTTAAACCGGCATTAGCACCAAGCCCGCCTTTATAACGATCTGCAGAATGTGTGTTTAAAGCTGCCGCATACAATCCATGTACATATAGAGATAAATGCGGAAGTTGCGCTTCAGATTTATACGCCGAAAAAATTGCAGCAGTAATAAAAGCAATAATAATTTTTGATTTCATATGAATAGTTTTTGATTTTATTTGTAACGTTAATTTGTATCTAAGTCCAATAATCTAAAACGATAAACTTATTACAATAATTACTCCAATATGAAAATAAGTTTTGTTGGTTCGGGAAATGTAGCGACTGTTTTAGGCAGGCTTTTAAAGCAAAAGCATTTTACAATTAATGAAGTTGTGAGTCGTGATAAAACACATGCACTTCATCTTGCAAAAGAATTAGATGCAATAGAAGTGGATAATATAAAAGCTATTTCAAAAAATAGCGATGTATATATTGTTGCTGTAAATGATGATGCCGTAGAAGCAGTAAGCAGTCAGTTAAAAGTTGATGATAAAGTTGTAGTACATACATGTGGCAGCGCATCCATAAACATTTTAAAAAATACTTCACGCAATTTTGGTATTTTATATCCGCTGCAATCACTTCGCAAAGAAATTTCTTATTTGCCTGTTGTGCCCTTTTTAATTGATGCCAGTAATAATTACTCAAAAAATGTAATCATAACACTTGCAGAAGCAATATCAGATAATATAAAAGAAGCACATGATGAGCAACGTATGCAGTATCATTTAGCAGCAATTGTTGTTTCCAATTTTACGAATCATTTATTTGCGTTGGCTCACGAATATTGTATAGTAAACAAGATTGAATTTTCTTTATTACTTCCGTTAATTAAAGAGATTGTAAATCGCCTTCAAGTTTTTAATCCTGCTGAAACGCAAACTGGGCCTGCAATACGCGGTGATGTATTAACTATACAAAAACATCTTTCTTTATTAAAAGATTTTCCGCAACTAAAAAATATTTATGAAATAATGAGTGAAAGCATTGAAACGACCTTACCTAAATCCTCTCCAAAGGAGAGGACTTCAAGCCTTGATTAAATTTTTCTTGCCCTTCTCCTTTGGAGAAGGGTTGGTATGAGGTCTGACATACGATTAGATTAGGCACAAACTCATGCTTTGGTTTCTACAAACTTTCCCAGCGCTTTATATTTTTCATATCGCTTATTATACAAAGCAATATTTTTTTTGTTGGGTTGATATTCCGCATCAAATCCACTACCCATTGTTTGCATGGCATCTTCCACTTTATTATAAATGCCTGCTGCTGTTGCTGCAAACATAGCAGCACCTGTTGCGCAGGTTTGTTCTGATGCATGAATACGTATCGGCATATTCATCACATCCGCCATTACCTGCATAATGTATGATGATTTTCTTGCAACGCCACCGAGTCCAATTAAACCTTTTACAGAAATTCCTTCATCATTAAAACGTTCAACAATTGCTCTTGCACCGAAACACGTTGCTTCTGCCAGTGCTTTAAAAATGCGCGGCGCATCTGTGCCTAAACTTAAATTAATTATAGATGCTTTTAATTCCTGGTTTGCATCTGGTGTTCTTCTTCCATTCAGCCAATCAACAGCCAACTCATCATTTTCATTTAATGCAAGTTTTGATGCAGCATCAGAAAGATGTGTAATCATTTTTTCATGCATTTCTTTCAATAGCAAATCAGCAACTGCAGCATCAATCACCGCAGAATCTTTAATAATATTTTTGAATGAATTTGTAATAAGATTTCTGAACCATGCATACGTATCGCCAAATGCACTTTGTCCTGCTTCCATGCCCATCATGCCAGGAATAATTGAACCCGGAACCTGACCACAAATACCTTTTACCAATTTATCTTTTACTTCAATCATTGGTGCAACCAGCATATCGCAGGTTGATGTACCCATTACTTTACTTAAATGATATGGTTCAATTTGTCCGCCTACTGCGCCCATGTGTGCATCAAACGCGCCAACACCAATTATAACATTGGTTGATAAACCTAAACGCTCACTCCATTCTTTTGAAAGATTGCCTGCGGCTTTATCCGAAGTAAAAGTTTGCGTAAATAATCTTGAAGTAAAACCATTCAATAAATTATCCAGCGAAGAAAAAAATTCATTTGGTGGCAAGCCTCCATATTCTTCTGCCCACAACGCTTTGTGACCAGCAGAACAAACACCACGTTTCATTTGATGCACATCATTGCCGC
The DNA here is from genome assembly GCA_025927795.1 of Parafilimonas sp. Taxonomy (GTDB): domain Bacteria; phylum Bacteroidota; class Bacteroidia; order Chitinophagales; family Chitinophagaceae; genus Parafilimonas. The sequence continues at coordinate 7,824 of JAICKT010000143.1, forward strand.
CGGTTAATAAAAATGGAATCCAGTCGCAATGTTCAACAAAAGAATAACAGGCATTGCGTACATCTTCATCAACTCTTAATATATGCAGCAGTTTGCTCCAAAACCATTCGGAAGAATAAATACCACCCACATATTGCAAATAATTTATACCGAATTTTTTTGCATGCTCATTAAATTCTGCAGCTTCTTTTACAGACGTATGATCTTTCCACAATACAAACATTCCATTCGGATTGCTTTCAAATTGTGGCAATAAAGAAAGCGGCGTTCCATGCTTATCAACAGCAACAGGAGTAGAGCCTGTTGTATCAACAGAAATAGCAACAATGTTGTTTGCAATATTTCCGCCTGCTTTTTTTATACAATCTTTAATTGTGTTTTCTAATCCTTCAATATAATCTAATGGATGTTGGCGAAACTGGTTTTGATGTGGCTCACAATACAAACCGTCTTTCCATCGCGGGTAATAAAAAACAGACGATGCAATTTCATCGCCGTTCATTGCATTTAGAATAACAGAGCGAACAGAATCTGTTCCGTAATCAACACCAATAACAAATTTATCTGCCATGATTTAAATAAATATTTTTTACTTGAGTAAGAATAATGTTTCATTTTTTGGGAATGGTAAGAAATAATAATCCTCTCTGCGCGTCATGTCGGGGAACGAGACATCTCCGAAGAATAATGCAGTCTTAGAATAATAAGAGATTTCTCCTGCGTTGAAATGACGTCCTAAGTAACTATATTTTTTCTGACTCATTTAAGTTGTAATAAATTTTATACAACAAAAAATCTAAAATTATTTAGTGTTTATTATCATTTCTGCAGTCTTTAAATTATCACCGTTGGCTTTTAAAATAATTTTTCCGGCTTTGTGCGTTGATTTAATTACAACCATACATCTGCCTTGCCATGCTTTGCGTTGCGGCAATTGATAACTTTCCAAACTTATGGGATTTGCATTGCCAACACCAGCAATTGTTCCTTCACCTTCAATTGTAAAATGAATTTCATTTTCTGCTTTCGGGTTTCTCACACCTTTATCATCGAGTAACTCAACGGTTACATAACTTAAATCTTCGTTATCAGCATTAATGGTATTTCTATCAGCAGATAATTTTATTTGCGTTGGTTTATTTGCAGTTTTTAAAACAGATGTGTTTACAATTTTTCCATTATTATATCCAACTGCTTTTAATTCTCCTGCTGTATAAGGTATATTATAAATCGCCATAAATTTTGTTGAACGATTGGTTGCTTTTTTGCCAAGCGATTTTCCATTTAAAAATAATTCCACTTCAGCACATGATGAATATATATTTATTTCAAGAGTTGAATCTTCATAACCATTCCAATTCCAGCTTGCGACCACATCATACCAATTCCAAAGACTCCATGCTTCTTTTTTTGGGTTGAGGGGAAATGAAGGTTTTGGCGGTTTTACAAAAATTGATAATTGATTTTCTTTCCATAATGCATCGCGATAAAATGATTGCGGTCGTTTCCATCCGCAGATATCTATATCACCACAGTAAGCAAGATTCCACGGATAGTATTTTTTATAAGGCATATAACCCAGCCATCCAATGCTCGATTCACCAATATAATCAAAACCGGTCCAAACAAAATCGCCAATCACCCAGGGATTATCAGTCACACCCATCCAGTAATTAAATGCCTGTAATGGAAAAGATTCAGTTGCAAACATTATGCGCAGCGGTTTGCGCTGATGATCGCTTTCATATTTATCAACGGCATAATTATAACCACAAATATCAAGGGCAGAAAAAAATGCATCTTTTTTTTCTGAAACACTATTAACAGCGGCGGTAACAGGTCTTGTGTTATCAATTGAATGCACATAATCTGCAAGTAATTTGGCTGTATCTGCAACCGCTTTTTTATCCATTCCCGCAACTTCATTTCCAATACTCCACATGATAATTGATGGATGATTTCTATCGCGAAGCAACATGCTTTGTAAATCTTTTTGCCACCACTCTTTAAAATAAAGATGATAATCCTGTTCATTCTTTGGCTCATTCCACATATCAAATGCTTCATCAATTACCAGCATTCCTAAACTATCGCAGGCATTTAAAAATGCAGTTGCAGGCGGATTATGCGAACAACGAATGGCATTAAATCCGCTTGCTTTTAATAATTCAACACGGCGAATTTCTGCACGGTCGAAAGACCTTGCACCAAGCGGACCATTATCAATATGAAAACATGCACCTTTTAATTTCACCGGTTTATCATTCAGCATAAAACCATTGGTTACATCAAATAAAATTTTGCGAATGCCAAATTTTGTTTCAACACTGCCTGATAATTTTTGATCAGCATATACTTCGCTTATAACTTTATATAAGTTTGGATTTTCTGTTGACCATAACTCAGGCGATTTTATCACCGTACTATCATTAAAAATAAAATCACGGTGTGCTGAAAGATTTTGTGTTGATGTTGTT
>JAICKT010000645.1 GCA_025927795.1 Parafilimonas sp.
CAGCATAAAAATAAATGGCAATAATATGTTTGAAAAAAGATATGCCGGTCATGTTGAAACAGGAAAAGAAAGTAAAAGCGATCCGTTGATGGGAATGATGGTGTAATTACTTACTCAAACTCGCAACAAGATTTATGCTCAGCGCTAAAACAAAAGTGTTCAGTCCAAAAGAAATTAATTGGTGCACTAATACAAGCCTCCGTATTTTTCTTGAAGATATTTCAATATCAGAAACCTGGAATGTGCATCCTATTACAAAAGCGAAGTAAGCGAAATCAATATAATCCGGTTGTTCATTTCCGGGAAAATCAAGTCCTCCGGCATGTTTTGCCTTATCGGTTTTATTTGGTCCATAAAAATCATGCGCGTAGTGAAACGCAAATAATGTATGCACCATTACCCACGAAAGCAACATTCCGGCAACAGTAATAGGCACCAAAAACCCGTTTTTAGATGCGTGCACATCACTTGAAATTAAAAGTAACAGCACCATAAACATACTGCCGCATGAAGAAAGTAAAATCATTATAAAAACATAAGGTGCACTGCCATCATCTTTTGCTGCTGTTTTTTTTATTTCATCAATGGGTTTGGTAAATAAAATTATCCAGCTCATAATAAGATATGTTAGAGCAAACACACTCCACAGGCTTACAATTTCAATAAGCTTGCTGTCTGTTTTTAGTGCAAGAAAAAAAGTTATTACAGCCAAGATTATGCTGATGGAAACTCTGTGCAACGAATGCATCCTTAAAAAAATATTACCGCTTTTTTTTCTTTGGGAAGAAGACATGCGTTGTTACTATTAATTTTTTTGGTTAACTCAATTAATACAATAATAAATTAAAATCTTTAAAACTTACTGGTATGATTTTTTAAGTATCATTTAAAAACATAAACTCATGGAAAACACACAAACTATTCCGCCGCAGGAACAAAAATTACCGGGCTCAGAACAAAAAATGAATCCGAAGCCTGTTGTTGACGATCCTGATTATATACCATCAGGAAAACTAAACGATAAAATTGTCTTTATAACAGGCGGCGATAGCGGCATTGGAAAAGCCACTGCTATTTTGCTTGCAAAAGAGGGTGCAAAAATTGCCATTGTTTATTTAAATGAACATGAAGATGCTGATGAAACAAGATCGATCATTGAAAACTATGGCAGCGAGTGTTTGTTAATTCCCGGCGATATAAGCAAAGAAGATTTTTGCAAAGATGCAGTGCAGCAAACAATTGATAAGTATGGAAGAATTGATGTGCTGATTAATAACGCTGCCGAACAACACGAGGCAAAAGAGATAACAGATATCGAAACAAAAAATCTCGTGCACACATTCGAGGTAAATATTTTCTCCATGTTCTATATTACAAAAGCTGCATTGCCACACATGAAAGAAGGCAGCGCTATAATAAACACAACTTCGGTAACAGCATATAAAGGCAGTCCTGAACTGTTGGATTATTCTTCAACCAAAGGCGCAATAGTTGCATTTACAAGAAGCCTTTCCCAAAACCTTGTAAAGAAAAATATACGTGTGAATGGTGTTGCGCCGGGACCAATCTGGACGCCATTAATTCCCGCCTCTTATGAAGGTGAAAAAGTTAGTGAGCATGGTAAAAAAAC
>JAICKT010000590.1 GCA_025927795.1 Parafilimonas sp.
TACTTACGCCATTTATTTGCTGCTGATGAGTTGCTTGGTTTTACAATTGCATCCATACAAAATCTTGCTTTTTATATATGGATGATGAATGAAGCAAGAAATAAAATTTTAGATGGAAGTTTCGCAAGCTGGAAAACAGATGCTGTCAAACAATTTAAACAAAGGCTGTAATATCGTTATTAAATCAACTTATCAACTCCTTAACCATTCAACACTTTAACTTATACTAATTTTGTTTAAACATATTGTTAAGCACAATTGACATTTGACGATTCACAGTTAATGATTAATTAACTCATTCAATGAAAAAAATTGATTGGTATATTTTAAAAAAATTTCTTACTACATTTTTCTTTTGCGTTTTTTTGTTTACCATAATTGCAGTTGTAATTGATGTAAGCGAAAAAACAGATGATTTCGTAAAATCAGGATTAAGTTTTTGGCAAATTTTCAATCAATATTATTTAGGTTTTATTCCATACATAGATGCTTTATTATTTCCGCTTTTTGTATTGATTGCTGTAATTTTTTTTACTTCAAAAATGGCAGTGCGCAGTGAAATAATTGCCATTCTCGCCAGTGGTACAACTTATTCAAGAATGTTATTTTCTTATTGGCTCGGCGGCATAACACTTGGTTTATTGCTGCTTTATGCATCATCCTTTGTTATACCAAAAGCAAATGCAAAATGGAGATTGTTTGATGCAAAGTATATAAAGGTTAATTCAAGTTATGATCCGCTGGTTGAGCATTACCAGCGCAGCATGTATTTTAGAATTGATTCGTTTACTTATGCTGGTATAAGAAATTATGATACACTTATGAAAAGTGGCGGACCTTTTTTTATGCACCGTATAAAAGATAATCAGCTTGTTTATAATTTAAGAGCGTCATCATTACAATGGGATACAGCCAAAAAAAAATGGAAACTGCGTGATGTAGTGGAGCGAAGTATAAATGGCTTGAATGAAAAATTAAAAAAAGAAAGAGTATTAAATCTTGATTTTAATTTTAAGCCGGTTGATCTTACACAAGATGAGTATGCACAGGATAAGCTAAATACAATTCAATTGCATAGATACATCGCTGATCAGGAATTACGAGGCACAGAAGGTTTAAATACTTTACAGGTTGAAGAGTACAGAAGATTCGCAACACCTTTTTCTGTTTTATTGCTTACATTAATTGGTGCAGTAGTAGCAAGCCGCAGAGTACGTGGTGGCAGTGGTGCGCATCTCGCCATTGGTTTTGTTGCCGGTGCTATTTTTATTTTGATGGATAGGTTCTCAACCATATTTGCAACAAAAGGTAACTTTCCGCCGTTGCTGGCGGCATGGTTGCCCAATATAATTTTTACAGGTGTTGCAATTTATTTTTATCGCAAAGCGCCTAAATAAAATTATCAGGTCATACGAATTTCTTTTTTATAGAAGTTATGGTATCTTTAAGCGATTAGGTTATGTGCAGTGCAGATTCAATTATTTATTAATTCTTGCTACATAAAATTTTTATAATTCATGGGAGTTTTAAAAGACAGGTTTAAAGAAAAAGCTGATGCAGCCGCGGCTGAAATAAAAGAGTTACTTGCAAAGAACGGAGACAAACCTATTGGTGAAGTAAAGCTTGCGCAGATTTACCAGGGCATGCGCGGTATAACAGGTCTTGTTACAGAAACGAGCTTACTCGATCCGCAGGAAGGCATTCGCTTTCGCGGATATTCTATTCCTGAATTACGAGAAAAATTACCCAAAGCAAATGATGGTACAGAACCTTTGCCCGAAGGTCTTTTTCATCTTTTATTAATTGGTGAATTACCAACTGCAGACGAAGCAAATTATGTTACTTCTGTTTGGCAAAGAAGAAGCCACGTGCCCAATCATGTTTTTGCAACCATTGATGCTTTGCCTTTAACAGCACATCCAATGACGATGTTTGTAACCGGCGTTTTAGCATTGCAAACAGAAAGCAATTTTGCAAAACAATATGCAGAAGGAATGAGTAAGAAAGATCATTGGTCTGCAGTGTTTGATGATGCAATGGA
>JAICKT010000388.1 GCA_025927795.1 Parafilimonas sp.
CGAATGATAATCTTTCATTGTTGAAAGCAGGCACAGTCGAACAACCTATCTTACAGAAGAAAGGCGATAATCTTCGCATCGACTGGGGTTATGTTTATATAGCAGCGCCTTCATCAGCAAAAACAAAACAAAGCATTACAACTATTGATGCGGGTTTGAAAAATTTTGTAACCAATGCATCATCAATAAAAAATATAGCAACAGGAAAACAGTTAATGCTGAACACTGTTTTTCCTTCAGAAAAAATTGATGCAAATGAAACAGAGCAATTAGTAATGGTTGGTTATGATGATTTGTATGCGATACAATACTTCAACCAAAATTTAAAAGGCTGGTGGAAATTAAAAGAAGGTACTACTATAGAAAAAGTTTTAAACCAGTCATACAAAAATTATGATGATGTTTTATCAAAATGCGACGCAGAAAATAAAAAGATTTATAATGATGCCGTGGCTGCAGGCGGTGAAACGTATGCAAAGCTTTGCATCATTGCTTATCGTCAATCCATCGCTGCACACAATGTTGTAAAAAGTCCGCAGGGTGATATTCTTTTTTTATCAAAAGAAAATTTCAGCAATGGCTCTATCAATACGGTTGATGTGACGTATCCTTCATCGCCTTTATATATAGCATACAATCCCGAGTTAATGACCGGTATGCTTAATGGAATTTTTTATTACAGCGAAAGTGGTAAATGGCAAAAGCCTTTTGCAGCACATGATTTGGGCACTTATCCTTTGGCAAACGGGCAAACATATGGGGAAGATATGCCGGTTGAAGAAAGCGGCAATATGATTATTCTTACTGCTGCAATCTGCAAAGCAGAAGGTAATGCAGACTATGCAAAAAAGCATTGGAAAACTTTAACGCAGTGGGTGAATTTTTTGATAACGGATGGCTTCGACCCTGCCAATCAATTATGCACTGATGATTTTGCAGGACATCTTGCACGCAATGCAAATCTTTCTGTAAAAGCAATTGTGGGCATTGGTTGTTATGCAATGTTAGCAGATATGCTGGGTGATAAAAACACAGCACAAAAATTTACCGATACAGCAAAAGCAATGGCGTTGCGCTGGATGCAAATGGCTGATGTAGGCGACCATTATGCACTCACATTTGACAAAGGAAATACATGGAGCCAGAAATATAATTTGGTTTGGGATAAAGTGCTTGGCTTAAATCTTTTTCCACGGGAAGTATATAATAAAGAAATTGCTTATTACCTCACTAAACAAAATGCATTTGGCTTGCCGTTAGACAGTCGTAAAACTTATACAAAAAGTGATTGGATAATGTGGACCGCGGGCTTAACCAGTAATCAACATGATTTTGATGCATTGATAAATCCGATTTATAAATATGCAACAGAAACGCCAACCCGTGTGCCCTTGAGCGATTGGCATGAAACAACAGATGGCAAACAAGTCGGCTTCCAGGCTCGCAGTGTAGTAGGCGGTTATTTTATGAAAGTGCTGGAAGAAAAAATGGTCAATAGGCAATAGTGAATGGTCAATGGTGAATAGTCAATGATGAAAATTCGAATCGTGAGATTTATTAAAGCCTTTAAAATTAAATATTATATTTCTGAAATTAAATCATCAAAAATTGGAAGTTTACCAGTCTTCAAGAGTATTTGTTTTTGAATGTTATAAACTAACAAAAAATCTTCCTGCTGATGAAAAATTTGGAATGATTTCTCAAATAAGAAGAGCGGCCTTATCAGTCCATCTGAATATTGCCGAAGGAGCATCAAGAAAATCGGAAACGGAAAGAAAAAGATTTTATGAGGTTGCAAGAGGTTCTGTTATTGAAATTGATGCAGCGCTTGATATAGCTGCTGACTTAAGTTATCTTCAAAATACTACTCTTAATGATTTAGAAGAAAGTATAATTAAAACGTTTAAAATTTTAAGTGGTTTAATCAACCCTAAATCATGAAGAATATTCACCATTCACTTTTCACCATTCACTATGTGTGACATAGACAGATTACATAGGCTTTTTTGGCAACTCCATCATAAAGATCCGCTTATTGTACGTGCACCGGGCAGAATAAATTTAATTGGCGAGCATACAGATTATAATAGCGGTTATGTTTTGCCCGCAGCAATAGATAAAGCAGTGTATGTTGCGATTAGCAAACGAAACGATAATAAAATTTACCTGCACGCGGAAGAATACAATGAAAATTATATAGCTGATATAGAAAACCTGCGGCAAAATAAATTTCACTGGAGCAGTTATGTACTGGGTATTATAGACCAGTTGCTGAAAAAAAAATTTTCTATAACCGGTTTTAATATTGTTGTTGATGGTGATGTGCCTGTGGGTGCAGGTATGGCTGCCTCTGCAGCTATTGAATGTGCAACTGTTTTTGCTTTGAATGCGTTGTTTGAATTAAACATCAGCATGCTTGATATGGTGAAGATTGCACAAAAAGCAGAACAGGAATTTGTGGGTTTGCAATGCGGCATCATGGATATGTTTACGAGCATGTACGGAAAAAAGGATCATGTAATTTGTTTGGATTGCCGATCATTTGAATATGAATATTTTCCTTTTAAACAAGATGGAATAAAAATAGTTTTACTCGACACAAGCATTAAACATTCCCTCGCTTCATCAGAATATAATACAAGAAAAAAACAATGTGAAGAAGGCGTTTCACTGATTCAGCAGCACATTCCGCAAGTGCAAAGCCTGAGAGATGCAACTATTGAAATGCTGGATAAATATGTTGCACAAAATAAACTCATTTATAACCGCTGCAGGTATGTAATAGAAGAAATTAACCGCTTGCTTGCTGCCTGCATTGATCTTCAGAAAAACGACATAGCCGCATTTGGCAAAAAAATGTTTGCCACACATAAAGGCTTAAGCAAAATGTATGAAGTAAGCTGTAATGAACTGGACATAATGGTTGATTTAATTAAGCATAATAAATCAGTTATTGGTGCACGCATGATGGGTGGCGGTTTTGGCGGTTGTACCATTAATATTGTAAAAGAAGATGCAGTGGAAGAATTAATTTATGATACACGCGAGAAATACAGAGAGAAAACCGGCATGAACCTGAATGCATATATTGCTTCAATTGAAGACGGCGCCAGTTTGCAAAAATCGCCAGTTAGATTTTAGCACTGATGAACATTGAAAAATATTTTACCTGCTTTTGCCGTTGCTGTTGGTATTTATCATGCAGGCACAAATATCTGTAATAAATTACAAGCTATGAATGTCATGTCGAGGAATGAGACATCTCAAAAATTTAGAGTTATTGATATTCGGGAGATTTCTCTGCGATAAAATCGCGACGAAATGACGACTCAAACAGGATTATATTTATACAACTTAATGCGAATGCTTTGAAGTATTAATATTCTTCATCAGTAATAGTGATGTGTTAATAATATTATTATGCAGAGAAGAAACTTTATAAAACTTACAGGGCTTGGCAGCACTGCATTTGCATTACCAACGATACATGCTGCAGTTAAAAAACCATCAACAGATGAGATAGAAATAGACCCAAAAGAATTGTTTGAATTAAGCAAACATTTATACATGCAGTTTATGGAGCCGTTGGGCGTTACAGACAGTTCTGTTGAAGCAGCATGGGACCATGGAAAAAATGATTGGAAAGACACCGTAATAAATGTTACAAAATCTTTATCGCCGGATATGATGCGCTGGGGCGGAAACTTTAGTGCATATTATAAATGGAAAGAAGCTGTTGGTCCGCGTGATAAGCGTGTGCCTTTGTTTAATACTGATTGGGGCGGCATTGAAACAAATCAAATAGGTACTGCAGAGTTTGTTGATTTCTGCAAACGTGTTGGAAATGCCGATGCACTGGTATGTGTAAATTTTGAAAGCGATGGCGTGGAAAGATATGCTGTGAATTCACGAGGAGAACATCGTTCAGGTGATGCCAATGAGGCTGCTGAATGGGTTGATTATTGTAACAATCCATCAAACAAACTTAGAATAGCACATGGCTTTAAAGAACCGTATAACATTAAGTATTGGCAGTTAGGCAATGAAACTTCTTATCGCGGCTCAAAGGGTTTTGATAACATGACGGCTGCAAAAAAAACAGTTGAGTTTGCACAAGCTATGCGCAAAGTTGATGCTGATTTAAAATTCAATAAACCTGAATTACGCATTAACGTTGATCGCTTGAAAGCAAGTGAATTGGGATTA
>JAICKT010000601.1 GCA_025927795.1 Parafilimonas sp.
GTGATGAATGGACTGTTCGTAACGGGGCTTATGTTCATGTGGCGGGACATTGGGTTGCGCCACGCAGAGGCTGGGTTTGGAAACCGGGGCACTGGACAAGTGAAGCGCGTGGTGATTACTGGGTGCCGGGTCATTGGAAGAAAGTGTAGTAATTATTTATTGTTTGTAAAAGCTGTTACATTTTGTGACGGCTTTTTTGTTTTATAATATTGAATTGTGCGCTTTACAATTTCAATTCACATAAGTTATTTTTGGAAATATTAGATGAATACAGATAGCTGGAACAATACGATTATTGCAATTGCAACACCACCAGGAATTGGTGCAATTGGTGTGTTGCGTATAAGCGGCGATAAAGCCATTGATATTATCAATTCAATTTTTACAAGTAAAAATTTATTGCAACAACCGTCGCATACTTTACATGTTGGCAGTTTAAAAAATAATGATGAAATAATTGATGAAGTAGTTGTTTCATTATTTAAAGCACCACGTTCTTACACCGGTGAAGATGTAATAGAAATTTCCTGCCATGGTTCTTTTTTCATACAACAAAAAATTATAGATATATGTATTGAAAAAGGAGCCCGGCTTGCAAAAGCAGGTGAGTTTACACAACGCGCTTTTTTAAATGGAAAGTTAGATTTGACGCAGGCTGAAGCCGTTGCTGATTTAATTGCAAGCAATACAGAGGCAGCTCGTAAAACTGCTTTACAAAATATGCGCGGTGGCTTTTCTAATGCACTAAAAGAATTACGTGAGCAACTATTAAAATTTTCTGCATTAATAGAATTGGAACTTGATTTTTCACAGGAAGATGTTGAATTTGCCGACAGAACACAACTTTATAATTTAATAACTGAAGCCAATGTAGTAACAAACAATTTGTTGCAATCATTTAAACTTGGTAACGTAATTCGTAATGGTGTGCAGGTTGCAATAATTGGTAAGCCTAATGCGGGTAAATCAACTTTGTTAAATACTTTATTGAATGAGAATCGTGCCATCGTTAGCGAGATAGCAGGCACCACAAGAGATACAGTTGAAGAGATTATAAATATTGAAGGCATTTTATTTCGATTGATTGACACTGCAGGAATAAGAACAGGTGAAAATGAAATCGAAACTATCGGTATTGAAAAAAGCCTGGAAAAAATGCGCAACGCTGATATTGTAATTTATCTGTTTGATGTTGCGCACGAAACAAAAGAACAGGTTTTTGCAGAACAAAATCAATTATTATCTGCGAATAAAAAGTTTATACTTGTTGGCAATAAGCTTGATTTATTAGATGCTGATAATGCAATAAAAAAATTTGAACAACTCGATGCTTTGTTTATATCAGCCAAAGAACACACGCATGTAAATATTTTAAAAAAGGAGCTGGTAGATAAAGTTGTTACCGGAAACATTGAAACAGAAAATATTATTATAACAAATGTGAGGCATTATGAAGCCTTACAAAAGATTTCTGATTCATTAACCGATATAAAAAATGGTTTGGATGATAAAATTCCAGGTGATTTAATTGCACTTGATATTCGCCACTGCCTTCACTATCTTGGTGAAATAACAGGGCAGATTACAAATGAAGACCAGCTTGATTATATATTTTCAAAGTTTTGTATCGGAAAATAATTTATCACTTTTCTATATTATTTCTTCTCAGCAATCTGTGCAACAAATAAACGGTACTTCTGTTAATGGCGACGTTCTTAAAATCCTGTATTCACCTAATTGATCGCTTAATGGCTTTGGTTGTTGTACATACATCATTGCTGTCATTTCAGTATTAGAAAATCTTGCTGCTTCATTCAATTGTGTTTTTATTTCAGGATGGAATGATTCCATTCTCGTTGAAATTTTTGAAGCTGCAGTCTCATTACCAAACTCATTTATATGATCATAAATATTTGTAATTGTCGGCAACATCTCAACACATAAAACACTCAGTGCAGCATCGGTTGGTAA
>JAICKT010000480.1 GCA_025927795.1 Parafilimonas sp.
GATTTGAAAATGTTGCCAGATAAACTTTACCGTTAGCAATTGTTGGGCAATTAAATTTTGCATAGTTGCCAGGATTGTCTGTGGGATAGATTGAAGAGTTCCAAAGTTCTTTCGTTACATCACTTGCATCAATCGCTCTTAAAATTCCGGGTCTCACAGATTGATTGGCGTCACCGGTGGCTGCATAACTTGCCCACAAAATTCCTGTTGAATCAATATTCTTGTTTGATGATACTGAAAGCACTGCACCATTATTACCAGTTGGTCCCTGCAATCCGCTTACAATAGTATTATTTAAATCGAATTTATTTGTTGTTCTGTTATATGGATAAGCACGCAATAAAGAATTTTCACTCCATGAATACACATATTCTTTACTGCCTTTGAAATAACTCATTGATGAACGTAAAAAAGAATTACTGCCAAGATCAATTGTTTGTATAACATTATTTGTTGTTGAACTATAGCCACCCATATTATCTCTGTTCAATAAATAAAGATGCCCGTCTTTAACACCAACAAACGCACGGTTTGTGTTTGGTATTAGCATGATTTGAGTAACACCAAAATCAAGGTCTGCGCCTTCAAGTGTTTCATAATTCTGTGGCGTGAAATAACTGCTGATATTAAAAGATGAACCGAAAGGCGTAAGTTTTAAAGCGCTTTCAGAACGGTTGCGCAAATCAAAGGCATTGCCGTTTGCACCAACACTGCCATTACCTACAGCAAGATATATATTGCCTAAACTATCTGCTGAAGGCGCGCCGCCACTCATCCATATTCCACCATTGTAACCATCAGGCGTTGAATTGTAAACATATTTTTGTTGAAGCGTTGTTTTATCATAACCTATAAGCCAGCCATGATACGGTCCCCAATCGCAGTGCGATGACCATGCTATATAAACTACTCCATTAATCAATAACAAACCACATCGCTGATTATTATGCAAAGCACTAAAAGAAACTTTGCCTCCAATGCTGCCATCACCAGTGCCATTAATCGTAGCCGTTATTAAAACAGGGCTGTTTATTTTTTCTGCACCTGTTGTTATATCAAGCGCATGTAAATATTGTTTGAAAACCTGGTTGCCGCCTGTTGTATCAACGCTTCTTGCTACAACATACATGGTATTTGTTATTGTATCAATAACAGGTGTTCCAACAATTCCCATGTTTCCGGAAAAATCATTATAGCCTCCGCCGCATGCGCCGGTTTCATCATTCTTACTGATAACTCTTGCATGTACCGGCGTTAAATTTTTTTGCCAGTAAGGCGTTGCCACATTTGCAGAATCTGCATCAAATGCATAAATTGAATTGTTTACAGTACAAACAAACACTACATTTTTTTCGCCTTTACCAGGAATAGTAAGATTTAATTTTACCAAAGGCTGCGCATAAACCTGATCATCAACTGCACGCGTAAATATCTTTCCAAATGAACCGGCATGCACGTTATTTTTATTCAGCACAGTTTCATTATCATACCAACCCGTACGGTTAATATCATTATGCTGTGTGAGCACACTTTTCTGCGCATGAACAATTGCAGTAATTAATAAAGCAAATAAAATAAAGAACCATTTTATCCTGATAAAAAAACTCATAAGCAAGTTTGATTTATAAATATCGCTAATCTAAATCAAACTTTTGGTTCTTGCTGACTAAGACAATGAAAGCTGCCCAAGCCCCAGACAATATCAACGGAACTTATACCAATTACTTTTCTTAATGGAAAAAATTGCTGAATAATCTCCAAAGCTTTTGTATCGTTATCACAATCATACACGGGAACTATAACAACATTATTTGCAATATAAAAATTCGCATAAGAAGCCGGCAACCTGTGCCCTTCATAAAAAACTTCATCGGGCATTGGTAATTCAATTATGTTTAATTGTTTGCCATTTAGCAATCGCATTGTTTTAAGCTGTTGCAGATTTTTTTTAAGCGGTTCATAATTTTCATCTTCTTTGTTTTGCTCAACCACTGTAATTACTGTGTCTTCATTTACAAACCGAACTGTGTCGTCAATGTGCCCGTCTGTATCATCACCTTCAATGCCTTCATCAACCCAAAGTATTTGATCAACGCCATAATATTCACATAAATAAAATTCTATTTGCTGCTGGTTTAATTGCGGGTTACGATTTGGATTTAATAAACATGATTTTGAAGTGAGTAATGTGCCTTTACCATTAAACTCAACTGAGCCGCCTTCCATAATTATGTGCGGATGAAAGACAGGCAAATTAAAATGCGTTCCGATAAGCGTTGGAATAACATCGTCTAAGTCATATGGCGGATATTTATTTCCCCATGCATTATAATTCCAGTCAATAATTGCTTTTATTTTTTTATTTGGATTGATAATAAATGCGGGCCCATGATCTCTGCACCATGCATCATTTGTTGGATGAAGGAAAAATTCAACCTGTTGCATGTTTACATTTTCTTCTGACAGAAAATTTTGCGCAAAAGATTTCATTTTTTCATCATTCACATTAATGCGCACTAATTCGTTTTCTGCAAGTGCTTTTATAAATTGTGCATACGGCTCATAAATAGTTTCAATCTTTCCCGGCCACGATTCTTCTTTATGCGGCCAGCTTAACCATGTTGCTTCATGGGGTGCAAACTCTGCCGGAAAATAATAGCCGAGTTGTTTGGGAGTGGGAGATTCAGAAAGTCCGGGAGTCGGAGAGTCGGAAAGATTTTGCGGCATCATTAATGATTTGCTTTTAGTTTAATGATTTTTTAAGAGCACTTATCATTACTAAAATCTCTTCACATGCTTTATATATTTTATCGAAATCCTCATCACTAATAATATTTCTTCTTTTCGCTAAATAAATACAACCAACCACTTCAATATCTGAACGCAATGCAATTGAAAGAAATCTTTTAAACTCGACATTAGTTTGACCGGTAGAACCCTCAGCAATATTAAGTGAAATGGAATCTGCTGCACGTTTAACTTGTGACGCCAACACGTACATTTCTTCTTTAGGAAATTTTTTTGCCACGCCATCAACAACAGCAGAAAGATCTAATGATTTCTGCCATACAATTAGTTTCTCAAACTTAAAGGACATATA
>JAICKT010000246.1 GCA_025927795.1 Parafilimonas sp.
GAATCTAACCATCGACATACTTTATACAAATCAGTTTCTCTACCATCTTAGCTAAAGTGGCTTTTGTATTTTTAAGAGCTATGCACATCAGAAATGGGATTGCAAAAGTAGTGAACTAAATGATTTTTAATCTGTATTTTATGATAGGAATCATAAATCATATATCTCAAATCATAAATATAGTGAGCCACTTGCCGGAGTCGAACCAGCGACCTACTGATTACAAATCAGTTGCTCTACCAGCTGAGCTAAAGTGGCTTACTTACATATACCAGAAGCTCATCCTGGTAAACAATATTTTCAAAGAAAAAATTACCGATTTTTTCGGGATTGCAAAGGTAAAAGAAAACTTTGTTTGACAAAATTTTGAGAAATGTTTTTAATATGATGTTCAGAGAGGTTATTAAAAAAGCCACATAAGTGGCTTTACAAATATCAGGCAGCTTGTTTTTCTTTTTTTCTTTTTATCTGATTTATTGCTGAATCTAATGCTGCATCAAAAGATTCTTCAAAAGATTTGGTGCAGGCTTTTACAAAAAAACTTTTTCGCGGAACTGTTACTCTTATTTCTGAAATTTTGTCTTTAATGTTATGAACTACATTATCCAATTTTAGAAAGACATCTACTTTAATAATTCGATCATGAAAAGTATCCAGTTTTTGAACTTTTTTTGTTACATAATCAATTAATTTTTCGTCGGCTGTAAAATGCACAGCCTGAATGTTTAAATTCATAATCAAAGCATTTAAAAATGTGAGAAAATAAACTAAAATATAAGCGCAATTTCAAAATCATTAAGGTTTAGCTTTTTAGTTTTTATGAAGGTAAAATATTAAAATAATTTTTAAATATTTTATAGCGTTTTTT
Organism: Parafilimonas sp.; assembly: GCA_025927795.1. GTDB lineage: Bacteria > Bacteroidota > Bacteroidia > Chitinophagales > Chitinophagaceae > Parafilimonas. Next base: position 869 of record JAICKT010000246.1, read on the forward strand.
CCAACTCTTATAAGACAAATTTTAAGCCCGTTTTAAGCCTTAGGATGTGCTTTTTTAAACACCTCTTTTAACTTTTCTATACTATTATGTGTATATACCTGTGTAGCAGCTAAACTACTATGACCAAGTAGTTCTTTAACCGCATTTAAATCAGCACCATTATTAGTTAAATGTGTTGCAAAACTGTGGCGTAAAATATGCGGACTTTTCTTTTGAACAGTTGTTACAAGTGCAAGGTACTTTTTTACAATATTGTAAACCTGTTTTGCATACATGGGCTTACCTTTTTCAGAAGTAAAGATTAGATCATTTGATTTTGCTTCAACGGTTTTTTTACTTATATAATCTTTTAATTGATTAAGCAAATCTTTGTGCACGGGAATAATTCTTTCTTTATTTCCTTTTCCTAAAACTTTTATATAATTATTTGAAAAATCAACCTGGCTAATTTTTAAATTTATCAGCTCGCTAACACGAAAGCCTGTATTATAAAAAAGTTGCATTATTAATCTTTCAGTTTGACCGGTATAGTTATCTGGAAATTCAACATATTCAAAGAGCGTTTGCATATCTTTTTGTTCAACATAAATGGGCAGGCGTTTATTTATTTTAGGTGATGTTATTGTGCTCATAGGTGTGGCATCAATCACACCTTCCTTCATTAGAAATTTAAAAAAAGATTTTAATGATGATATTTTACGATTAATCGATTTTGACATGATATTTTCTTCCTTAAGTTTTGCCAACCATGTACGAACTATCGCTGAAGTAATAAGCTTAACATTTATAGATTCATATCCATCAGCCATAAATAAAAAAAAATCTTCTAAATCTTTTTTATATGCAATAATTGTATGTTTTGAATAACGCTTTTGGAAGCGTAAGTAATCAAGAAATGAATTAAGCTGAGGATATTGCGTATATATCATAAAAAACAGTCATAAAGTTACTACCTTATGACTGTTTAATTATAATTTAAATTGTATTTAAATCTCTATTTTTCCGCTGGCAATTTTTTGTTTATAGACTGCTTTCAGCACTTCGTTACGGCGCTTTACAGACGGTTTTGTAAATGTTTGGCGTTCTCTAAGTTGTAACAAAACCTTACTTTTCTCAAATTTCTTTTTATATTTTTTTAGGGCTTTATCAATGTTTTCGCAATCCTTTGAATCAATTATGAGCATAAATTTTATTCCTTTTTAAAATTGGATTGCAAAGATAAATGAATCCATTAATTTTCCAAATATCTTTGCCGCCCATGAGCTTAAAACAAGACAATCGTTTCCAGGCAATTATTGCCCATGCAAAAGAGTATGGATTTGTTTTTCCCTCCAGTGAAATTTATGATGGTTTAAGCGCGGTTTATGATTATGGTCCGTATGGCAGTGAACTTAAAAAAAATATAAAAGATTATTGGTGGAAAAGCATGACGCAAATGCGTGAAAATATTGTGGGCATCGATGCCGCCATTTTTATGCATCCCACAACATGGAAAGCAAGCGGACATGTAGATAATTTCAGCGACCCGATGATTGATAATAAAGACAGCAAAAAACGCTGGCGTGTAGATCATCTTATAGAATCCTATGCAAATACATTGAAAGAAAAAGGTGGTGAAGATGAAAAGAAGGCAGAGCAATTACTGGCAACTATGGACGCTCTTTTAGCAAAAGATGATTTTGTTGGATTAAAGAACTTAATTGAAGATAATAAAATAAAGGGACCTATTAGCGGCACAACAAACTGGACAGATATTCGTCAGTTTAATTTAATGTTTTCTACACAACTTGGTTCTGTTGCAGGCGATGCAGAAACGATTTATTTGAGACCTGAAACAGCACAGGGGATTTTTGTAAATTTTTTGAATGTACAGAAAACGTCACGCCTTAAAATCCCCTTTGGCATTGCACAAATTGGTAAAGCCTTTAGAAACGAAATTGTAGCGAGGCAATTTATTTTTCGTATGCGTGAATTTGAGCAAATGGAGATGCAATTTTTTATTCGGCCCGGCACACAAAAAGAGTGGTATGAATACTGGAAAGAAGAACGATTGAAATGGCATTTAAGTTTAGGTATTCCAAAAGAAAGTTACCGGTTTCACAATCATACAAAGCTTGCACATTATGCTGATGCTGCATTGGATATTGAATACGATTTTCCATTTGGCTTTAAAGAAGTTGAAGGCATACATTCAAGAACCGATTTCGATTTAAGTAATCATCAAAAATATAGTAATAAAAAACTTACTTATTTTGATAATGAAATTAACCAGCATTATATACCTTATGTAATTGAAACTTCTATTGGATTAGATAGAATGTTTCTGCTTATTTTATCGTATAGTTATGACGAAGAAGTAATTAATAAAGAAGATGGTACCAAAGATAGCCGCGTAGTACTGCATATTCCTGAAATAATTGCACCAATAAAATTAGCTGTACTTCCGTTGATTAAAAAAGATGGGTTACCCGAAATTGCAAGAAAGTTAATTGATGAATGCAAACCATATTTCCGTTGTTTTTACGAAGAGAAGGATACAATAGGTAAGCGTTACAGAAGACAAGATGCTATTGGTACGCCTTATTGTGTAACCATAGATCATCAAACAAAGGAAGATAATACAGTAACGTTACGTTATAGAGATACAATGGTTCAGGAAAGAATAAACATTAATGCTATTTGCGAAAAATTAAAAGAACGCTTTATTATTTAAATCAAACAAACTATATTTACTTATAGTAGTAAACCATAATCCAACTATACCCGTATTAAAATAGATAATAAAATTCAATAACCAAATTCCCCCCGATTTTATGATTGCTAATTTAATTTTTATTGATAGTTCCTATTCTTGGGAAACAACCTTTGGTCTAGCGATTGTTTGTTTTGCGTTAGGCTTTATTTTTAAATCAGGCGTTATTCACAAACAGCGTAAAAGAATTCTTCATCTTGAAGACGAAATGATTTCAAATCATGCGAAAATTCTTTCTTTAGAAAAAAAGCTTGTTGATAGTAAATCTGAAAAAGGAAATCAACATTCTGATCTTGAACTAATTTCGCACAAAGCCTCATAGATTAACCGTATAATTCCTGGTGAATACTCTTTTTATCATAGCCCATGGCTATGATATTTTTCTTGGCATCATCGATCATATTTTTCCATCCGCATAAATAAAAATGCGCTTCAGGTTTTTCAGAACTGAGAATAGTTTCATAAACATTATGAACATAACCGTGCTTTATCTCAGTGTTTTCTTTGTCTTCTCGTGAATAAGTAGGTATATAATAAAAGTTATTCAGTGAATTACTTAACTCTTTTAACTCTTCACCATATAAACTATCGCATAGCTTTCTGCAACCGAAAATCAGGTAAATATTTTTATGCTCGATGTTATGCAGTTTAATATAATGTGCCATTGAACGGAATGGTGCAATGCCTGTTCCTGTACATATAAAAAATAAATCTTTATCAATCACCGGTGGCAATGTAAAAATGCCTTGAGGTCCACGCAATTGAACCTCAGTTCCAACTTGTACATGATTAAATAAATAATGTGTTCCTAATCCGCCTTCCAGCAATACAATAACAAGTTCAATAACATTCGTTCCATCAGGATGCGAAGCGATAGAATAACTTCTCCAGCGCTTATTTGGTTTATCAGCAATTGGCAAATCCAGTGTTACAAATTGTCCAGGCTTAAAATCAAATTTTTCTAACTCGGGTATTTCAATCCAAAAACGCCATGTTAGTTCGGTAATTTTTTCAATCTTAGTAAACCTTCCCGTTCTCCAAGGTTCTGGCATAGCAAATTTTTCGAGGAAGATACAACTTCAATTTATTTATCAAATATGTCTTTATTTATTTTTTAAGAAATAGTGAACGTACCTTTGCACTGCGTTTATGAATTTGGGTGAGTTACTGAACAAGTACAAACAACATCCCCGCCTTTTTAATTTGGCGGACAGGCTTTCTTTTGCCGATTCTCAAAAAATCTTTCTTAAAAATTTACAGGGCAGCAGCGCAGAATTTGTTTTAGCAGCTTTGTTCGATAAATATCAGTCAGACAAAACCAATAATGCTTCAATACATTTGGTTGTTTTAAATGATGCAGAAGAAGCGGCTTACTTTCACAATACATTAGAAAATCTTACACAGGCGCTTAACCTTTTTTACTTTCCTTCATCATTCAAAAACAAAAAAGATTTTAAGCATTTAAACAGCAGCCATGTAATGTTGCGCACTGAAGCGCTTACAAAATTATCTGTTTCGCCGAGCGGCATTATTATTACCTATCCTGATGCCTTGTTTGAAAAAGTGGTGCTTTCTAAAACCTTAAGCAGTAATATCATTCACATAAAAACAAATGATACGCTAAATCTCGACAGCCTGCTTGAGTTATTTGTAATGTATGGTTTTGAAAGAACAGATTTTGTTTATGAACCTGGTCAGTTTGCATTGCGTGGTGGCATCTTAGATATTTATTCTTTTGGAAATGAGAAACCTTATCGCGTAGAATTATTTGGTAACGATGTTGATAGCATTCGCATCTTCGACCCGGAAACACAATTAAGCGAAAGAAAATTATTACAGGTTTCAATTATTCCAAATGTTGAGACGCAATTTGACAGTGATGAAAAAATCTCTTTGCTTGAATTTTTGCCGGAACAAACTGTTGTATGGTTAAAAGATTGGGATGTAATTAAAGAAACAATCTGTGAACAGGAAGAACAGCTCGGCGATTTCATCGAACATAACAAAACAAGTGTTTTAAAAACTGATGATGTTGATGATGACACAACGATTTTAAAGAGTGTGAAGATAAAAGACTTTGTTCCTGCATCAACTTTAGAAAGACAAATTCAAAATCATCACGTTGTTGAATTTGGTTATAAGCCACATCTTTCAAATTTTGAAATTGAACTCAACACAAAACCGCAACCTGCGTTTAATCGCCAGTTTGATTTATTGATTAAAGATTTAAAAGCGCATGAAAATGCAGGTTACGCTTTATACATTTTTGCAGAACAAGCGAGGCAGCTTGAAAGACTGCATACAATCTTCAGTGATTTAAATACAGAAATAAAATTTACACCGGTTGCCACTTCAATACACGAAGGTTTTATTGATGAAGATTTAAAAATTGTTTGTTATACAGACCATCAAATTTTTCAGCGCTATCATAAATACAGAGTTAAACAAGCCTACAATAAAAACAAGGCGCTTACACTTCGCACATTAAAAGAATTACAACCCGGCGATTTTGTAACGCACATTGATCATGGGGTAGGCACTTACAGTGGTTTGCAAAAAATTGAAGTGAATGGCAGACTGCAGGAAGCAGTTCGCATCATTTATAAAGACAACGATATTCTGTATGTAAATATTAATTCGCTTCATAAAATTTCAAAATTTACCGGCAAAGAAGGAACGGCACCAAAAATTAATAAGCTTGGCAGTGATGTTTGGAATCGTCTAAAAGAAAAAACAAAGTCAAGAGTTAAAGAAATTGCTTTCGATTTAATTAAGTTGTATGCACAACGAAAAGCGCAATTAGGTTTTGCACACACGCCGGATAATTACATGCAAACAGAATTGGAAGCATCTTTTATTTATGAAGACACACCCGACCAGGCAAAAGCAACTGAAGATGTAAAGAAAGATATGGAGAAACCATCGCCGATGGACCGTTTGGTTTGCGGTGATGTTGGATTTGGCAAAACAGAAATTGCGATTCGCGCTGCGTTTAAAACTTGTGTTGATGGCAAGCAGGCTGCGGTTTTAGTTCCTACAACTATTCTTGCATTTCAGCATTATAAAACTTTCAGCGAACGGTTAAAAGATTTTCCTGTAACAA
>JAICKT010000119.1 GCA_025927795.1 Parafilimonas sp.
AGATTTTCCCTTTATCGAAGTTCCTGATTGCTTCTCTTTAATATCAAAGCCCGCATAGCTTACAAGCTGCCGTTTATTACGTATGAGTTCTAATCCATTTGTTTCAGCCAGAACAATAGCTGCAGTTAATAAGCCTATGCCTGATATAGAGCAAATCAGCAAAACAGCTTTCTTTAAATCTTCATCCTTTTTTATTAATGCTGCTATTTCCTGTTTAATTGATTTTTCCTGTTTATCAAGAAATGCTATGCGTTGCTTAAACCTTGTTATGGTTGATGGATTTGGTTCTGCTTCTATCTGTTCTGCATGTAGTTGGTTTTTTACCGTACTGCATTCTCCTACTATTTGGTCCCGCTCTCTTGTAAGTTGCTTTCTCTTCTCCGCAACGTCTCTTAGCAAAGCCATGTGTGCAAGCAAGGACATTTCGTTAATTAAAAAACATCAGTAACAAAACATTAATTTGCTTACCGGCAAACAGGAGCATGTCTTGTCAAGATACCTCATGCGTTTCAGCCGGTCCATTAAATTGATTGAATGTTTGTATTATGCATAATAGCCGCACTTATAGTTGCTGTGGTTGTTATTGTCCGCATCGAAATACGAAATAACCGTTTATTAAAAACAGTCACAAGCCTGAACAGAGGCACAGGTACTGAAAGAGATTTGGTTTTAACGCTTTTAAAATCCGGCGTTCCAAAAGAAACAATTTTTCACGATCTGTATTTGAAAAAAAACAATGGTAAATATTGCCAGGTTGATGTGGTGGTTGCAACGAGTGTAGGTATAATTGTATTTGAAGTAAAACAATACAGCGGCTGGATTTTTGGAACCGGTTACCAAAAGCAATGGACGCAGGTATTAGCATACGGTTTGGGAAAACACCGGTTTTATAACCCGGTAATTCAAAACAAAACGCATATAGAAAACTTAAAACGGCAGCTTAACCAGGGCAATGTTCCATTTTATTCAGTTATAGTATTTTATGGTAATTGCAGGTTTAGGGATATTAATTCTATACCCGATGGAATTTTTCTTATAAAACCTGATGGAATCATGGAGGCTGTAAAAACAATTAAGGAAACGAATAAGCCCGCAATGTATCGCAATAAAGTTGAGGTAGTAAGGGTACTAAAAGAAGCTGTATATAATGGAGGAAACATAAGCATCCAAAAGCAACATGTAAAAAACATCAATGATATGGTGAGTAAACGTAGGAGATTTTATTAATAATCCAAGCTCGGCGAAGTGTTCGGGTGTCTCAGCGAAGTTTGCAGCTTCGCTGCGCTATCTTAAAATTTGTAAGCCTGCTTAGCGTAGAATGTAGAAATCGCTGGAAAGAGGTTACTCAACCGATTTTCAATATCTGTATGAATTTTTTCTACATAGATGCTTTTGAAATAGGCGTTCCTGCAAGAAATAATTTAAATGGTTGCCAATACATCTTATGCCAGCCAGAATCAAGTCCGTCAAATGCATCATCCGGCACATTTGCATGTATCGCATGCAGCATTGTATCTGCTCCTTTTTGTTCAAGGTAAATAATAAATGTAGAATCAATATCATCACTGTTCCAGCTTTGTGCCCTCCATGTTTGCACAATAAGCCTGTCTTTTACCAATTGAAGATTCTTGCCTGTAATATATCCACTATGTGCTGAAAAGCTGCTTCCTTCTTTATCAGCAATTTCAGCCGGAGCACCAGTGGCTTTAGAATGGTTATCCGCATTCATATAGATTTCATACAAATCTTTTGGCAGGGTGTTTTCAAATAACACATCCTGTACAATCGTTTTAGACATGGGTATAAATTTTAAAATATAAAATGTACAAATCTCAAATATCAGTATCTGAAAGCGGCATTAGCCGGCGGAAATACTAAATATAATTTCATAAAATAAAAACTTATCTTATTTACAGATAAATTTTACTCATCACTATAAATTTATTGCTAAAGCCTAAAGTTAACCTCCTAAAGCGATAATTGCCTCACTCAGCTCGGCGAAGTGTTGGGGTGTCTCAGCGAAGTTTGCAACTTCGCCGCATCTATTTTAAGGTTTGTAACTTTTATTCAGCATTCAGCATACAATAAACGAAGTTTAAAACTTCAGCATAACACAAGCAAAGCTGCAAGCTTCGCTTAGTTCCTTCTGCATATTTTTATTCAGACATTGCCTTGAAAAAGTAAAGACCTACCTTACGTGGCTTAACAACCTACATGAAAATAATTTTCAGCTTTATCTATCTATAATAATATCTGTTACAAGTGCAGGAGCGTAAACCGACACCCAAAACCGCAAAATACTTTACAAATGGAAAAGGAAATAACAGAACTTGAAAAGCAATGGGCTGCTACAATTCAAAAACAAGATGAATCGCAAATGGACCAATTTCTTGCAGACAATTATTTTTGCTCGCCGCATCTATCTTTCCCTTCTCCGCAATGTCTCTTTTTCAAAGCCATGTGTGCAAGCAAGGACATTGCGGCAATCGGAGCACAAAAGCTCATTCAATTCCTTAACTTCAACTCATGCCTGTTCGCAAAGCCATAGCAGAAAAAGATGGTGTTTATTTCATAACATTTACCTGCACCAATTGGCTTCCCCTATTTAAACTATGCAATGCTTACGATGCCGTTTACAATTGGTTCAATCATTTAAAGCAACAAGGTCATTATATCATAGGTTATGTTATTATGCCAAGTCATGTGCATACAATTATTGCGTTTGGTAACACAGATAAAAACATCAACAGCATTATCTCAAATGGCAAACGCTTTATAGCTTACGATTTGGTAAAACGTTTGCAACAACAAAACAGCAGCTTAATATTAAGTGAGCTATCATCAAGTTTAAATAACACAGAAAGAAAAGGAGGTAAACTGCATAACGTTTTTGAAACATCATTCGATTGGAAAGAATGCAGGACAGAAAAATTCATTCAACAAAAATTAGATTACATACACTATAATCCATGTAAAGGAAATAAGTTAGTTGAGTTACCTGAACAGTATGAACACAGTTCAGCTAAATATTATATTGAAGGTGAACATGGGATTTATTCGATTACAAATTTTATGGAACTAAGAGATATCGATTTAACGAAATTACGTACATGAAAACCGCAATGTCCTTGCATTCGCACAAAGCAAGGCAAAGAGACATTGCGGAAAAGAAAACTTCGCAGCATCTATCTTAAACTTTATAACTTTTAAACATGTTCAATACCTGGTAAATTAAATTAAACATCATTGCATACAATCTGCTATTTTTATTGAAACTGATGGTATGAAAAAAATAGCGTTACTCTTATCAATTGTTATTTTATCAACCTCATTTACTGCCAAAAAAATAACATGGATAGCTATTGGTGATTCTATCACTTATCTTAACGATCATCTTAATGAAACCGGTAACAGGCTGCACAAAGGTTATCTTACAAGAGTTACTCAACAGTTGCCCAACATGCAATATATTAACCAGGGGCATAATGGCTGGACATCCGGCGGCATTGCAGACCAAATTGATTCTTTAGGTATTAGTAAAGCAGATGTGTATTCTGTGTTTTTAGGCACTAACGATTGGTGGCAGGGAAGAAAAGTTGGTACACTCAAAGATTATATCAACAACACCGGCAACAATACAGTGTATGGTTCTTTTAAGATTATCATGAACAAGATAAAATCGTTGAACGCTGATGCAAAACTTATTTTGATTACGCCGATGCAACGAACCGATTTTGTGTACATAGCAGATAAACATAACAATGCTTATGGATGTTATAAAGAAAAAAATAATCAATCTTTAGCGGCTTTCGCTTTAGCCATAGATAGCATTGCAAACTATGAGCACTGCGTTGTGGTTGATTTATATAATAAAAGTGGAATTACTATAGCCAATGCGGTTCATTACAAAAGATTAAAAGATCCCAAAACCGGCGCTTATAAAAACTATACCTACCCTGGTTATACAAACATTGCTTTCAATCCGGATACTGATGATTACCCTTATCCTGTTGATGCTATCGGCACAACATATGATGGTTTACATCCTTCAGATAAAGGTTGCGCTATTATTACAAATATGCTGGTTAAAGCATTTAAGCAATATCATTTTTAACTAACTTTAAACCATGAAGAGCAGCATTAAAAAAACAAATAAGGTTCTATATATTGTAATATGCATATTAGTAGTAATTGTATATGCAAGAGACTTAATAAATTTTATATTTTAGTCTAACCTCTCTCATCTCCAGCTCACCGTAGAATGTTTCTTCGCTCTCCGTATGTCTTCGACTATGGAGGCAAATGAATTAGCCAGATTTTATCTGGCGCTTCAACAGAAAATTATATCAAAGAAATCCGTAGTTACAAACTACGGATAGCAAAATGTCTTGGCGAAGTTTGCAACTTCGCCGCATCTATATTAAGTTTATAACTTTTATTTTAATCTAACCTTACCCAAAAAAAAGTACCCCCACGTTGGTGCAAGTATAAGTCGCCAAGCTTTTGAGCGCAGCTACTTGTGCCTTGCTTTGCAACTCAGCTCGGCGAAGTGTTCGGGTGTCTCGGCAAAGTTTGCAGCTTCGCCGCATTTATTTTAAAGTTTGTAACTTTTTTATTCGACATTCAAGTAATAAAAAAGAAGTTTAAAACTTAAGAATAAACAAGCGAAGAAGCGCTGCGAGAATTATGGAAAGTATTTAAAACAGTTTATTTTGCACTACAATAACAGCAGTTCTTTATGCCTTAGAAATACTGCTATAAAATCCCTTTAAACAGTATAACACAATGAAAAGAAGAAGCTTTATAAAAACTACTGCAGCCGGCAGCCTGGCATTCCTGCTACCCTTTCCGTCACGGGCAAAAATTACGGGCGGTAAATTAAGGATTGCACAGATAGGGCTGGGCGGTCAGGGCTTAAGTGATTTGCACGATATTGCTTCACACCCCGATGTGGAAGTGGTAGCCCTGTGCGATGTGGATGCCGCAAAAACAGACAGTATTAAAGCTACTTATCCCAATGCCAAAAGATTCATTGATTACAAAGAAATGTTTACAAGCATGGGCAACGAAATAGATGCCGTAGTAGTTTCCACGGCTGACCATGCACATGCCCCTGTTTCGCTAATGGCTATGGAACTGAATAAAAATGTGTACTGCCAAAAACCTTTAACCCATTACATTTCCGAATCGAGGAAAATGAATGTGGTGGCTGCTCAAAAAAAATTGGTAACGCAAATGGGCATACAAGTACATTCATTTTATGAATATAAACTGGCGACCATATTAATTCAAAAAGGCATTATAGGCAAAGTGAAAAAAGTAATTGCCTGGTCACCGAAAGTATGGGGTTATGATGGTCCGGCGCCTGAAGGCAGTGATCCCGTTCCGGATGGATTGAACTGGGATCTATGGCTGGGCACTGCACGCAAAAGACCTTATAAAGATGGATTTTATCATCCTGTTAACTGGAGAAAATGTATTGATTATGGTTGCGGTACTTTGGGAGATATGGGTGTTCATATTTTCGACACGCCCTATAATGCTTTACAATTAAATGCTCCTTTAACGGTGAAGAATTCCTGCCGGCAGCCAACCGATTTTGGCCACCCGGAAAAAAATCATGTTACCTATGTTTTTCCGGGAACTCCGCATACCACGCAAACGCTTGAATGGGTTTGGTATGATGGCATAGGCGCGCCGGATACACAGGATGAATTGAAGCTTCCCGGCGGAGCAACTTTACCTGACCAGGGCGCTATGTTCATCGGCGAAAACGGGCAGCGGTTGTTATTGCCCCATTTTATGGAAATGCCAAAATTGATCGTCAATGATCAATTCCAGGATATTGATATTAATCAATACGACCCGCAAGGCGCAGCAGGAACACCGACGGTCAGCTACGAAGATGCAAGCCCGAAGCATTACCACGAATTTGTTGATGCCTGTCTCGGAAAAGCAAGATGCAGCGCACCATTCTCGTATTCGGCCCGGTTAACGGAAGTGATTTTATTAGGCGTAATTGCAGCACGGTTCCCGGATGAAACATTGCACTGGGATGGAAAGAATGCCCACTTTAAAGAAGAAGCTGCCAATAAATTTTTAAGTGCCCAACCTGTGTAAGCTTGTTTGCATGGTTCCTTTTTTTGTGTTGAGCAGGGGTCGCTGTCTGTATGTCTTCAACTACGGAGGCAAATGAAATAGCCAGATTAATCTGGCGTCAAAAACATAGGAAAGGAACCAATCGAATGGCTCGTGTCTGTATGCAAGTCTTGTCACAACTTTCTACATCATCAAGCAAATTAAAATCTTTCCTTGTCCGCAATGTTTCATTAGCAAGCCATGTGTGCAAGTAAGGATATTCCGGGCAACCGGAGGTAAACATCTTTTGCCGGAAATCACTCCCTAACTTGTCGTTTTTACACCGCATTAAATTATGAAATCAATTCCATCTTTGTATTGTCAATAAAATTCAAACTAATAAACAGCGTTATGAAAAATCTATTCAAAACACGCAATCCTCTAAAATTAATACTGCTAATTGCAATTATTGTGTTTGCAGCATCGCAATCAAACGCACAACAAATAAAACCTTCTAATAGTGGTTATGCACCTGTTAATGGCATTCAAGTGTATTACGAGGTGTATGGCGAGGGTGAGCCTCTCATTTTACTGCATGGTGCATTTATGACCATTGATATGAACTGGAGCCAATTGATTCCTGAACTCTCAAAAACCAGGAAAGTAGTTGCCATTGAATTACAGGGACACGGACATACCCCATATTCAGATAGAAAATTATCCCTGGCTGCATTAGCAAGTGATGTGCTGGGAGTAATGGATTACCTGAAAATTGACAGTGCAGACGTAGTGGGATATAGCATGGGCGGCTCTGTGGCTTACGAGTTTGCCATACAAAATCCTAAACGGTTAAAAAAATTAGTCATCATTTCTTCTACCTATAAAAGCAGTGGTTGGCTGCCCCAGGTAACTAATGGTTTTAAAAATATGAAGCCGGAATTTTTAACGAATACTCCTTTGAAAGCGGCATACAATGCGGTAGCACCCGATACAACAAAATGGACAAAATTCTTAGAGCAGATGATTGTTTTTATAAAAACACCATTTGATATGGGTGACTCTAATATTTCAAAAATTGCTGCGCCTGTATTAATTATATCCGGCGATAATGATGGACTGGATAAAATTGAGCTGATGAAAACATATACATTATTGGGCGGTGGTGTTTCTGCTGATCTTCAGCCAATGCCAAAATCGCAATTGGCTATTATTCCTTCGCAAAGCCATGTGGGCCTGATGATGACGCAGACAACAACGATTTTAAATTATATAAATAGTTTTTTAAAGTAACCCATGCACATAATAGAGTAAATCTATTAACGTTTCCGACTTTTTGCAAAAACATAGTTGGGAATACAAAGAAACAGATACAACGATAACAGACTCTTACACTTGCTTATGATATGTCAGGAGTGTTCAAAAAATAATTTAAAATTGTAAAGCAACATACCGCAAGTAATCAAAAAAAAGACAATCTAAATTCAATCAAATGAGAAATCTAATCTACGTGATCAACCTTACCATCGATGGTTGCTGCGACCATACAAAAGTGGGATCCCCTGATGAAGATTTGTTTGATTACCATATAGACCTTGTGCGAAATGCCGACGCGTTCGTCTATGGCCGAAAAACGTATGAGTTGATGGTTCCTTATTGGCCCAACATCGCAAAGAACCCTTCCGGTGAAGACAAAACAGATATTGAATTTGCCCAGGCGTTTGTCTCGGTAAAGAAAATTATTGTTTTTTCAAAAACACTGGACAAGGCAGAAGGAGAAAACACGGAAATTGTGAATACGAACCTTAAAGACACAATATTAAAATTAAAACAGGAACAAGGCAAAAGCATAATGACCGGGGGTATAGATATCCCTTCGCAACTTATACATCTTGGCCTCGTGGACGAATATCGTATTGTCATTTTTCCGGTATTTGCAGGAGCAGGGAGACGGTTGTTGGAAGACATTAACCTACAGGAAAAATCACAATTAAAACTTGTTGAGGCAAAGACTTTCAAATCAGGAAGTGTTGCGCTTCGTTACTTGAGACAGTGAGAGAAAAGCCTGCGCCAGGAGCAATATAATTTACAATAAGCCATCAGGACAATAACAACAAACCGCCAACATTTCCGTCATAGTGAGGTCTTCATAGCAGAGCAATGTGTGCGGGATGAGCCCCTGCGTTATAACGCAACAATGCTTAATTTAGTAAATGCCTGTTTGTACAATCTAGTCAAATCAATCAACCTTTATTACATAATATTTACATGCTGCAACAGCCAAATATATTGCTGATGACAACAAACAATCCACGTTGAAAGCAGGTGATAAATATCAAGCCGTATGTAAAGATTGCATCATTAAGCCTCTGTCTTTGCAGGGTCGTTAATTGCAGATGCATCAGGTAGAAAAACTTGACGGCAATCTCTCAATCAGTTGGTAGTAACGGTAAGCGTAGACATTGATAAGCCCTGTTTGCCAAAGCCGCCACTATTTCTTTCAATAAACATTTTATTATCGCCAAACACTGTATTCATTGTTGTGGTTTCGGTGGTACAGGGCTTTACCCTACTAACAAGCGCAGCGTAGAGTGCATCTATTTTATCAGACAGGGAAACGATTTTAAAAGAGCTGATGGTATAAACGGTGGTCATAGCACCGCTAACCAACATCTTTTTAGGCTTTAGCCATATTTTAATTTGCGCCAGCGCATTATCGTCTCTCATCTCCTGGATCTTATTATCTTCGGCAGGCAGGAGTTTGGTTTGTATCTCCAGGTATTTTTCAGCAAACTGTTTAATGTTGTTGGTTGAGTCAGATATATTGCCCAGCCATAAGTTGCACATGTTATTTTGGGCAAAGGCTGCACTGCTTACAATAAGGAAACAGGCGAAAAAGATGCTTTTCATAAATAAAGGTTTTAGAATGACAGAGGCTAAAATAAGTTTTCGTATCGAAGATGGTGTAGTGAAAAATCATAAATTTTTCCAAAGCCCGTCGCAGAAGATGTACCTGTTTGTCGTGGTCTCACACTATGCGTGAAACTCCGCGTCATATTTAGCACAAGCCGAAATATAAATTGCATAATAAACTTCAACTGTATTAGTGAGCAGTGCCTATATACATTGCTGCCTGTTCAAAAAAGTTTCCGCATAAATATTTACCTTCATAGCTCACACCTTTTTATTAACACCAATGCTTGTTTTATGAAAAATGTTTTAAGAAATTTTCTATGCGCTTTAGTTTTTATATTAAGTGTTTTTGCAACAGCCAATGCACAAAATGATGATGGCAAAATTCGTGTGATAATGTTTGGTGCACATCCTGATGATTGCGACCAGGGTGGTGGTGGCACTGCTATACTTTTTGCGCAAATGGGTTATGCGGTGAAATTTGTTTCGGTAACAAATGGCGATGCAGGACACCAAACCATGAAAGGAAAAGAACTTGCACAACGGCGATATAAGGAAGCACAGGAAGCGGGTAAACGTTTCGGCGTAACGTATGATGTGCTCGATAATCATGATGGCATGCTGATGCCGACACTTGATGTGCGTCTTGAAATAATTAAAGAAATTCGTGAATGGAATGCAGATGTGGTAATTGCACCGCGACCGAACGATTATCATCCCGACCATCGCTACACGGGTGTACTGGTGCAGGATGCATCGTACATGGTTGCTGTTCCCGACATTGAGCCAAATGTTCCGGCGCTCAAAAAAAATCCTGTATTCTTGTATTACCGCGACCGTTTTCAACGACCAAATCCATTTCATCCTGATATTACGGTGGATATAACACGCGTGTTTGATAAAAAGATTTATGCGCTTGATGCGCACACGTCGCAGATGTATGAATGGTTGCCGTGGATTGGTCATTATCTTGATGAAATTCCCAGCGGAAAAGAAGACCGCATTAAGTGGCTTACAAAACACGAAACAGAATCTATAACACCTGAAATGCGTGCCTCGCTTGAAAAATGGTATGGAAAAGATAAAGCGGCGCAGGTGCAGCAGGCAGAAGCATTTGAAATAACTGAATACGGAGCGCAGCCAACCGATGATGATATAAAAAGATTGTTCCCGATGTTGGGAAAATAAATTTTGAAAATGTACGTGCTCACTGTTATTTAGGTTTTGCGAATTTGTTTCAGCATCACGCACTTCAAGCTGAGTAATTCTGTTCCGCATAAATAAAAATGGCTTCAGTTAAATTCAAATCGCTGTAATTATGAAATGCAAAAACATCAGAATTATTTTTTATTGCCTGTGTTTGATATCGCCTGTTTTTCTTTTTGCTCAGTCAGCAGATACAACTGTAATAACCGTTAAAAGAACAAATAATTTTACAGTAACAGGCGATGGCAGTAATGCAAACTGGAATAAAGCTGATTGGATAAACCTGGTAAAACGCGACAATCCAAATATCTCTTATCAAACCAAAATAAAACTGCTTTATTCTGATTCAGGAATTTATTGTTTATATAATTGTGAAGACAAAAAAATTACATCAACATTAAAAGAAGATTTTAGCAACCTGTGGACGGAAGATGTAGTGGAAGCATTTTTCTGGACGGATGAAAGTGCGCCGCTTTATTTTGAATATGAATTATCACCCATGAATTACGAGCTGGCAATTTTGGTTCCCAATTTTCATGGAGATTTTTTAGGATGGCGCCCATGGAATTATGAAGGCAGCCGCAAAACAAAACATGCTGCACATATTAATAAGAATGGCGATGCAGTTTCATCATGGACAGCAGAAGTTTTTATTCCATACAAATTATTGAAGCCGCTGCAAAATGTGCCGCCAAAAACAGGAACAAAATGGAGAGCCAATTTTTACCGCATAGATTATGATAACGGAAATACAGAATGGTCGTGGCAGTTAACACGTACAACCTTTCACGACTATGAAAGATTTGGCACTATTGTTTTTGAATGAAGCATTCCGCAAAAGCAGTACAGAAATTGTTTCTGCGCAGCCTGCTGCAAATTTTTTTATAATGCTCCCGTTTATTTCTTATTTCAATTTCCCTGCTCGCCATAGAATGTAAAAAAATGTTTTTAAAGGCGAAGTATGTGCGCTTACACATTTGTACTATCTTCAATTTAGTTTTTAATTATGCATGTACCGGACTGATAAAGCGCTGAACCATGGCTTCATAATATCACTAACCTGCTGCCATTAAAAACCTTAAATTAATTGCATGAACTGGATGTCTATTTTAGGGCTTTGCCTGATTGTATTCGGAACAATATTCTCTTTCTTCGGAATATATTACAGCGACAA
>JAICKT010000223.1 GCA_025927795.1 Parafilimonas sp.
GTTTTATCATTAGTCAAGCTCCAGCCTTCGGCATTATTATAGTGTAAACTGTCAAGAAGCTTAAAAGTTTTTGCATCGTACACAAAACATACTTGGTTCTAATAAGTAAGTTCATATAATTTATTTTTAAAAAGAAATTCCTTCACCGAAATATTTGCTTTTATCAAGTTCAATCTTTTTATAAAACTTTCCGGTTGATAAATCATTTATGCCAATTAAAGATTTTGTTTGAGATAATTCATCAGGCGAACCTGTGCTTTCAAACAATTGCCCATCATGCATTAAAAGCCCTTCTGTAAACAAAGAATCATCATGCGGAAACGCATTTGTTACACTATAATTTATATCAGGTGTTGTTTCGGTTGGATTTATGGTTATTGATTCTGACGTATTTCTGTTGTTGCAGCTTATGAAAAGAATAATAAGAAAAAAGAAAAATGATTTTTTTTCACATTGCGTATTGGTAACATTTACCTATTTAATTTTTCAATTAAATTATCAATAAGCGGTAACTGGTAACAGATAATTTTTTTCTTCGCTGTTTCAACATCAAACCATTCTGCTTTATCTATTTCAGGAATTTCAATACGTTTTCCTGAATGCGGCGGCCAATCAACCCAGCATAAATTGCTTGTAATATTTGCTGTATCAAAATTCTGTTCTGCAGCAAAAGCATAAACCGTTTTATTACTTTTTGATTTTACAGGTGGTAGCTCAATAAAATCTTCTGCCAAAACTTTCTTACCTAATTCTTCCTCAAATTCTCTTTTCGCAGCAACCACTGCTTCTTCATCATTATCAAATTCTCCTTTTGGGATGCTCCATACACCTGCATCTTTTTTCGCCCAAAATGGCCCGCCCGGATGCGCCAGCATCACTTCTAAATTTTTGTTTTTAAAACGATATAAAAGAATTCCTGCACTTTTTTTACCCATATTATTCAGTTAACATTTTTATGTTTTGCAAGCTAATGCGTGAATACTACATTTGCGCAATTTAGCTTAATGAATCATACACTTTCACACAACGAGTCAATTCCATCCAATAAGAAAAAAATAATTGTTTTAGGCAGCGGTCCAAACCGCATTGGCCAAGGTATTGAGTTTGATTATTGCTGCGTGCATGGATTGCTTGCCATTAAAGAATGCGGCTTTGAATCTATAATGATTAACTGCAATCCCGAAACAGTTTCCACCGATTTTGACATGGCGGATAAATTATATTTTGAGCCTGTTTACTGGGAGCACTTATGGGAAATAATTGAACTTGAAAAACCGTATGGTGTTATTGTGCAGTTAGGCGGGCAAACAGCGCTGAAACTTGCAAGAAGATTAAATGAAAAAGGCATTAAAATAATCGGGACTTCTTTTGATAACATGGATATTGCCGAAGATCGTGGGCGGTTTAGCGATTTATTGAAAGAACTTGAAATCCCTTATCCTGAATATGGCACTGCATACACCGCAGATGAAGCCATTGAAGTTGCTCAAAAAGTTGGTTATCCTGTTCTGGTTCGTCCAAGTTACGTTTTGGGCGGGCAACGTATGCGTATTGTAATCAATGAAGATGAAGTAGAAAAAGCTGTGGTGAGTTTGCTAAAGCATATTCCAAACAATAAAATTCTCATTGACCATTTTCTTGATCGTTGCCAGGAAGCAGAAATTGACGCCATTTTTGATGGCGAAACTTTTCATGTAATGGGCGTGATGGAACATATAGAACCTGCAGGCATACATAGCGGCGATAGTAATGCAGTTTTACCTGCGTTCAATCTTACTCCGCTTGTTGTAACAACGATGGAATATTATGCTGAAAAAATTGCGCGAGCTTTAAATATTCTTGGTCTCATCAATATACAATTTGCAATTAAAGATGGAAAAGTTTATGTGATTGAAGCAAACCCAAGAGCCAGCCGAACAACACCATTTATTGCAAAAGCATATCAAATCCCTTATTTAAATATTGCAACAAAAGTTATGTTGGGTAAAGTGAAGCTGAAAGATTTGACTTTTGAAAAAAAGTTAGAAGGCTTTGCTATAAAAGAACCTGTTTTCAGCTTTAATAAATTTCCACAAGTTAATAAAGAGCTCGGTCCTGAAATGAAAAGCACCGGCGAAGCAATACGTTTTATTAAAGATTTGCGCGATCCTTACTTCAGGCAATTGTTCAGGGAAAAGAGTATGTATTTGAGTAAATAATGTAGATGCCTTTTCCCATTCTTTTTTTTAAAACATATCGTTAGTTCTATATGACTGCCAATTCTGCTTCGGCATAAAATTTTCACTGTTATAATAAATTTCAGATATGATGTTCATATTAGCAGGCTTTTCGTGTTTAAGTGCAAGCGCACTAATTATTGCTTACATGATAAAGAGTCCAACTTTACCGCATGAAGGTTTCGAAGGTTAACTTTAAAAATAATTTATAAACTTAAAAACTCAATTATGCATTTCAGAACTTTTTTAAACGGTGTAGCAGTAGGTATATTATTGGGTGTATTGTTTGCGCCGGATAGTGGCGAAGAAACAAGGAGAAAAATTTCGCAGCGCGCAGCCGGAATAAAAGATTCTTACGATGATTTTGCTGATGATGTTTCTTATACTTATCATAAGGTAAAGAACAAAGCAAATGAATTTGTAAACAAGACAAAAGATCAATACACTGATCTTAAAAATGATACTGACATACCTCAGTAAACAACGCATTTCAATCTCCATACATTGCCTCGCTTTGCGGGGCTTTTTTATTTTTACTTTATTATGTATCTGCTGTGTTACCTGTCTAAGTTTACTTCTGAATAATAATTTCCTATCTGTGGATTTCTACATTTAACTGTTGCACATTTTTCTTGCTTGAAATTGATGTGTTTGGTAATTGAAAAGATAAGATCGTCTCGAATGGATAATAACAATTAAATAGAATTTACTTATTCAAATTCTAACAAATAACCTTTACTGATAAGCTATAATTCTCTATAATTAGTTTGATAAACGGCTGCCAGTTATATTTAAAGATTTCCGCCTGTCCTTATTTATAATTTTTTGTTTTTAACGCTGGTACAACTTGCACAACAATTCCAGGCAAAACCAGCATTTATGAAAAAATTTATACACCTGATTACTACTTCATGTTTTCTTTTTATTATATGCACTTCTGCGGATGCGCAGCAAACCGCAACCATTTCAGGCAGAGTTACAGCCGCAGAAAAACCTGTTGAAGCAGCATCGCTTTCTTTATTCAAAACAAAAGACTCTTCACTCGTAAAAATTGAAGTATCAGACAAAGAAGGAAAATTTGAATTCGATAATATTAAAGCCGGCAGTTATTTTTTGCGTACAGATGTTGTTGGCTATAAAAAAGTTTTTACACCCGTTTTTCAAGTAACCAGCATTAATACAAATACTCATCTGGATGAAATAAAACTTACAGAAGATGAAAAACAACTCGCTAATGTAAACGTAACTGCAGTAAGACCCTTGGTTGAAAATAAAATTGATAAAACTGTTGTAAATGTTGATGCATCGCAAACCAATACAGGTTTATCTGCGCTGGAAGTGTTGGAAAAATCTCCCGGCGTTACTGTTGATAATGATGGCAACATTAAACTAAAAGGCAAGCAAGGTGTAATAATTATGATTGATGGAAAACCTGCTTATTTAAGCGGACAAGACCTTGCAAATTACCTGCGCAATCTTCCGGCAAACCAACTTGATCAAATTGAATTGATGACTCAGCCTTCTGCAAAATATGATGCATCAGGTAATTCTGGCATCATCAATTTCAAAACAAAAAAGAATAAGAACAACGGTTTTAATGGCAGCTTTACAACGAGCGAAATCATTGCACAATATTTTAAAAATACCAACAGCTTTAATTTTAATTGGCGGCATGGCAAGGTTAATATGTTTGGTAATTTTGGTTACAGTGCATGGAAAGGTTTTAATGATATTTATATTAACCGCAGATTCAGAAGCGCAAAAGATGAACCTTTTAATAAGTATTATGAGCAACATACTTTCGGAAGATTTTCTGATTACCCGTTTGATTTTAAAGCCGGCGCAGATTATTTTATAAGCGATAAAACAACACTCACTTTTACGGTTAATGGCTTAGCAGATAACCAAAAATTTTATTCTACTTCAAGGTCGAATATTTATGATAGTCTCAAAAATTTTGTTCAGTATAACGATGCTATTTCTAACAATTACACACCCTGGACAAATTTTGGTTTCGATCTTAATCTTCAAAAAAAATTAAATAAAGGTGCAGAGCTTGATCTTGATGGTGATTATATTTTTTATTATACCAATGGCAGAGATCCTTCTCAAAATTATTTATTCAATCCTGATGGTAGTTTATATCATGATACAACATCTCCGAATCCATATTTATTAAACGGAGATTTACCTGCTCATATAGATATTTATAGTTTTAAAGCTGATTATTCGCAACCTTTAAAACATAATCTTACACTTGAAGCGGGCATTAAAACAAGTTATGTAAAAACGGATAACGACGCGAAATACACTTTGTTTGATACAGCTACATCAAAATGGAATTATGATGACAGAAGCAATCATTTTATTTATAAAGAAAACATTAATGCTGCATACATAAATCTGCAAAAGCAATTTAAAAAACTTTCTGTGCAATTAGGTTTGCGCGCAGAACAAACTGTTGCAGATGGAAACCAGGTTATAAAGAGTATTACTTTTCATAAAAACTATACACAACTTTTTCCAACATCTTATTTTAGTTATAAGCTAAATGAAAATAATACAGTTGGCTTATCATATGGAAGAAGAATTGAAAGACCAAGCTACCAGGATTTAAATCCATTCCAGATGCAATTAGATCGTTACACTTATCAACAGGGTAATCCTGAATTACAACCACAGTTTAGTCACAACATTGAATTGAGTTATAACTATAAGGGTGATTTAAATATCACTGCAAATTATACGTCGATAAAAGATATTATTAATGATGTATTAATTACAACTGTAAAAGATGAGTCCTATTATACATATCAAACAAAACAAAACATAGCATCGAATAAAAACATTGGTCTTGCTGTAAATTATGGAAAACAATTAAAAAAATGGTGGAACCTGAACGTGTTTGTAAATGTTTATAATAATAAATATGTTGGTGTGATTGATAATGAATCTATCAATTTAAATGTAACTGCAATGAGCGGCAACATAAGTAACCAGTTTAATTTTAATAAAGGATGGAAAGCAGAGCTTACAGGCTTTTACACAACAAAAGATCTGGTGAGCAGCGATATTTTAGCCGAACCGATGGGAATGTTTTCACTTGGTGGCAGTAAATCAATTCTAAAAAATAAGGGCTCAATAAAAATAAATGCAAGAGATCCTTTTTACCTGATGCATTTTAATGGCACTACTGAATTAAATGGATTTATTGCAGATATAAAAAGTAAATGGGACAATCGCAGATTGATATTCACTTTTGTATATCGTTTTGGAAAAGCAAACGGGCAGCAACAACGCAGAAGAACAACCGGCGCAGAAGACGAACAAAATCGCGTAAACACAAGTGGTGGCGGGCATCAGTAACACTCAGCGAAGTCTCCGGCTTTAACTAACAAAATTTTTAAGCATCTTTTATTTAGGTAAACCTGTCAGGTTCAAAAAACCTGACAGGTTAATATTATCTTTGCACGCTTATGCAAAAGCGGCGTTCGGTAGCATTTCATACGTTAGGTTGTAAGCTGAATTTTTCAGAAACATCAACACTTTCAAGACTGTTGGAAAATGATGGTTTTGAAAAAAAAGATTTTACAGATGAAGCTGATGTGTATGTTATTAATACCTGTTCTGTTACTGATAATGCAGATAAAGAATGCCGGCAATTAGTTAGAAGAATTCAAAGAAAATCTCCAGAAAGTTTTGTAGTGATCACAGGTTGTTATGCGCAATTAAAGCCAAAAGAAATTGCTGAAATTCCCGGTGTTGATTTAGTGCTTGGTGCTGCTGAGAAATTTAATATCACGCAACATTTAAACTCACTGCATAAAAATGATGCAGCAAAAATCTGCAGTTGCGATATTGAAGATGTTACAGATTTTAATTCATCTTATTCACTAAATGATCGTACAAGAACTTTTTTAAAAGTGCAGGATGGTTGCGATTATAATTGTTCTTTCTGTACAATTCCTTTGGCGCGTGGAAAAAGCAGGAGTGATACGCTTGCAAATGTTGTAAACAATGCAAAAAAAATCGCCGAAAGAGGAGTGAAGGAGATTGTATTAACAGGTGTGAATTTGGGTGATTTCCTTACCCAAACCCTCTCCACAAATGGAGAGGAAGCAAAGCACAGGCGTGAAAATTTTTATTCGCTAATAAAGGAATTAGATAAAGTTGATGGCATTGAACGTTATCGCATTTCATCTATCGAGCCTAATCTTCTTACGAATGAAATAATTGAATTTGTTGCGAACAGTAAAAAGTTTATGCCGCATTTTCATATTCCTTTACAAAGCGGAAGCAATAAGATTTTAGGTTTGATGCGTCGGCGTTATCGCAAAGAATTATATGCAGAAAAAGTTTCTATGGTAAAACAATTTATGCCGCATTGTGCAATTGGCGTTGATGTGATTGTTGGTTTCCCTGCAGAAGACGAAATTGCTTTTAATGAAACATTTGATTTTTTACATGCGCTTGATATTTCTTACTTACATGTTTTCACTTATTCAGAAAGAGATAATACAAAAGCACTGGAAATAAAACCCGTCGTTCCAATGCATACAAGGCATGAACGTAATAAAATTTTGCGCAATCTTTCATATAAAAAGCTACAACATTTTACTGCACAACATTCCGGTACAAACAGGAAAGTTTTATTTGAAGACCATAACAAAAACGGAATGATGGAAGGTTATTCTGATAACTACATTCGTATCTGCGCTCCTTACAAAAATGAATGGGCAAACCAAATTATTGATTGGAAGATTTAATTAACGCATCGCTAAATAATTAAGTGCTGTAATATTTTTTAGCCGTCGTTTCACGAAGCATAAATCCTCATGGATAATTAGAGCTTTAATTTTATGAGATGTCTCGTGCATCGATATGATGTTTAGTAAGAACTCAAAATTTGAGTAGTATGTTTATCGTCATTAAAAATTTTATTGCTGTCAATAGCTTACTATCTTAGCCTGCATGAGAAATTTTTTAATTATTGCATGCAGTTGTTTAATTGCATTATCATCATGTGCGCAAAGCAATCAAACTGATTATTCCAACTATGTAAAAGAAAATTATACAAAAC
>JAICKT010000280.1 GCA_025927795.1 Parafilimonas sp.
ATGAATTTGAACACAAAATAAATTTTTACGACCAGGCAAATAACGGCCAGATACAACGCAGCCAGCTTATAACCGGCGTGTGGGATTTTATGGTAAATCAAATGCTTGTTCAGCAGGAAGCTGATAAACTTGGATTAACTGTTTCTTCCGGAGAATTATCTGATATTTTATTTGGCGCCAATCCGCCGCAATTCATGCAGCAATATTTTACTGACCCTAAAACAGGAAAGTTTGATGCAAACACAGCGAAGCAACAATTCGCAGCTTTAAAAAGCAGGGGAAATGATCCGCAGGTACAGAATTTTAATGAGGCTTATATTGATCCATTGCTGTTGCAAACACTTGCAGAAAAATACCAGGCACTTATTAGCGGAGCTGTGTATGTACCTAAATGGATGAGTGAAAAAATGAGCGCAGATGCAAACTCTGTTGCAAAAGCATCTTATGTATATGTGCCATACAGCACTATTTCTGACAGCGCCGTAAAAGTTTCTGAAGACGAAATGGAGGCATATATAAAAAAACATGCAAGCCAGTTTAAACACGATCATGAAACACGTACAATTTCTTATGTGGCATTTAGCGCAGCACCAAGCAAAGAAGATTCTGAAGAAATAAAAAACGATTTAAATCAATTGAAAACGCAGTTTGCCGAAACAAAGGATGAAAAAACTTTTTTAAGCACACAAAGCAGCGAAACACCATATTATAATAGTTTGATTAGTGGTAAAGAAATTAAGCAGGCAATAAAAGACAGTTTATTTAAGCTGCCGGTTGGTACAATTTATGGTCCGTATCTCGATGGTAATAATTATGTGCTTGCAAAAATGGTAGCTGAGCAACCAATTCCTGATTCAGCAAAAGTGCGGCATATATTGGTGGCAACACATCAGCAAGACCAAAATACAGGTAATCTTATGAGGGTAAGAGATGATAGTGCGGCGATGAAGAGATTAGACAGCGCAATTGCTTTATTAAAAAGCGGAACACCATTCGATTCGGTTGTGCTAAAATATTCTGATGACCCTGGCAGTAAAAATACCGGAGGCGTTTATAATAATTTTCCTTCAGGACAAATGGACGAAAGCTTTAATGATTTTTCTTTTACAGGGAAACCCGGTGAAACAAAAGTTGTTCATACTGTTTTTGGTTATCATTATGTTGAAATACTCAGTCAAACCGGCTCAACAACAGGATACAAAATTGCCTATCTGTCTAAGCCAATAACTGCCAGCAGTGAAACAGATAATGCAGCGAGTAATGCAGCAGCACAGTTTTCGGCAAACAGCAGAAACAGCAAAGAGTTTCAGGCAAATGCTAAAAAACAAAATCTCACTATAACAACATCGCCGGAATTTGCAGAGAACGATTTTAATATACCCGGTGTTGGTGAAAGCAGAACCTTAGTAAAATGGGCTTATGATAATAGTG
The DNA here is from genome assembly GCA_025927795.1 of Parafilimonas sp. GTDB lineage: Bacteria > Bacteroidota > Bacteroidia > Chitinophagales > Chitinophagaceae > Parafilimonas. Next base: position 1,432 of record JAICKT010000280.1, read on the forward strand.
TTGGCGATATATCCGATCCGGAAAATGTAGATAGTAAATATATTGTTGCTATGGTATCTGCTGTAAACAAAAAAGGTTTGTCTTCTCCACATGCTGTACAACAAACAGTTGAACCGCTGGTGCGCAATGAGAAGAAGGCACAGCGTATTATTAACTTGCAATTCAAAGGCTCAACATTAGAGCAGGTTTCAGCCAGTGCACATCAGCCCGTAAAAAATGTTGACAGTTTATCTTTTAACGCTTTTGTTGTGCCTGAACTTGGCAATGAACCGGAGTTTATCGGCGCAGCCTTCAATAAGCAAATACAAAATAAAATCAGCAGCCCGATTGCTGGCAATACCGGCGTTTTTGTAGTTAAAAGCGGCGGCGTAACCGGTGTATCAACGCTTGGGCAAACAGCAGAAGTACAAAAGACGCAGATTGAACAATCACTTAAACAACAGGCTGCACAGGAAGTAACTGTTTTACGCAAGGCGGCAGATATAAAAGATTACCGTTCTAAATTTTATTAAAAAATCTGTATTGATATTCAGAAGGCGGCTATTAAGTCGCCTTCGTTTTTTATAACGGCGGATAAAAATTAATTTTGCAGAAATAGTTGTGATGGAAGTAAGTGAAATAATATTAAATAAGGTTGCAGAGAGCGGGCTTGTTACACTCGATTTAAAATTGTTTTATCCACAGGAAACACTAAAGGTTTTTGATTTGAAAGAGTATTTGTTTCGCGGCCTAATTATAAAAGAAAAAGAATTTCGTGAAGCATTAAAGAATACAGATTGGCAACAATACGCAAGTGCAAATGTTGCGGTAACATGCACTGCAGATGCAATTATTCCGGTTTGGGCTTATATGCTTGTGGCAACATACCTGCAGCCAGTTGCAAAAAATATTATTTTGGGTGATGAGAAAAAATTAATTGAAACACTTTTGCTTCAAAATATTTCAGCCATTAATATTGATGAATATAAAAACAAGCGTGTTGTAATTAAAGGCTGCGGCGATTTACCCATTCCCGAAAGTGCTTATCTGCGTATAACTTCTGTTTTATTGCCGCATGTAAAAAGCATCATGTATGGCGAGCCCTGCAGTACCGTGCCTGTTTTCAAAAAGAAAAATTAATTATCATTAAATTCTTACATGAAAAAGATCTTATTTATTATTTCATTGTTTCAATTAATAATAATTGCAGCAAACGCAAACGTTGTAGTGGTTAATGGACAAATAAAAAATCTACCTGCAGATAAATGGATTTTTTATCGTGAACAAGGTGGAAATGATGCAATGGATTCTGTGAAAAGTTTTGCCGGAGGATTTAAATTTAAAATTGATGTTGGAGAAGGCGAAGGAAATTTTTACTTGTTTTCAATTGAAAAAAATTATGATAATCCTGAAATGAGAATATTTATTTTTCTTGATAAGGGAATAATAAATATTACAGGCAACGAACCATCGTTTAAGAATGCTAAGCTTTCAGGAACACCGGCAGTAGACCAGCTTAATGCCTACAATAATTTTCTCAGTTCTAATGAAGAAATAAAAAAGGCTTCAGATTTATATCAGCAAGCCGATAAGTATTATTTGGCAAGGGATACAGCAAATTTACGCATAATAGAAAAGCAAATTGACAGAGTGGATTCTATAAGAATTGAATTGCAAAAGCAGTGGATAAGAAGTCATCCTTTGTCTCCTATTAGTGCATGTATTGCATCTGATATGAGATTCTATATAGGATTGGACAGCGTGGAAACATTATACAATTATTTAAAACCTCAAGCTTTAAATAATTATCCTGCAAAAAATATTAAGCACGCAATTGAAGTAAATAAGCTAACCGGCATTGGGAAAACTGCATTGGATTTTACGCAGCCTGACACAGCGGGTAAACCTGTATCATTAAAAGATTTTCGTGGTAAATATGTGTTGCTTGATTTTTGGGCAAGCTGGTGCGGACCATGTCGCGAAGAAAATCCGAATGTTGTTGCAGCGTTTAATAAATACAAAGACAAAAATTTTACAATACTCAGTGTTTCATTAGACCAGCCAACCGGAAAAGAAAAATGGCTGAATGCAATACATAAAGACGGTTTAACATGGACGCATGTTTCTGATCTCAAATTCTGGAGTAATGCTGTTGCGAAAGAATATGACATTGAAGGTATTCCTGCTAATTTTTTACTTGATCCGAATGGTATAATTATAGCAAAAAATTTGCGCGGCGATGATTTGAATAATAAGTTAGCTGAAGTGTTGAAATAGTTTTAATTTTTAAAACCTTATTTTTAAAATATATCTGCAGAAAACAAAAGCGTTATACATTACTGAGAAAGGACGCTATTTTAAAAGCAGCATTTCCATCACCATATAATTTACGTTGAAAATTAATTTTGCTTTTAAGCATGTGTTTTGCTTTTTTGATAATATCATTCTTATTTGATGTTGCAAGAATGTTTGCACCACTATCTATCAGTTCAATCCATTCTGTTTGCTCCCGAATTGTTACACAAGGGGTTTCAACAAAATATGCTTCCTTCTGCAATCCGCCGCTGTCTGTAATTACCAATGAACATTTTTTAAGCAAGCCAATCATTTGCAAATAACCTACAGGTTCAAACATGGTAAATAAAATTTCACAACCATATTGTTGCAAAATTTTTTTTGTTCGTGGATGCACAGGCATTATAACAGGAATGTCTTTATGTAATGCATTTAACGCTGATATTATTTCAGTAAGTTTTGAACAGTCGCTTGTGTTTTCCTCCCTGTGAATTGTACTCAACACGAACTTATCAGGAATATCAAACGCAGGCATTTGCATGTAGGGTGAAAAAAATATAGAAGCATCATACATAACATCCCCCGTAAGAACGATTTCATTTTTGGCTGAAGTGAATCCTTCTTTTGTAAGATTTTTTATCGCTTGTTTTGTTGAACAGAAAAAAATGCTGCTAATATGATCAGTCAAAACACGATTTATTTCTTCGGGCATTTTTTTGTCGTAAGACCGCATGCCTGCTTCAACATGCGCAACTTTAATATGCAATTTTACTGCTGCAAGCGCAGCGGATAAAGTAGTATTTGTATCACCATAAACTAAAACGATATCCGGCTTTTCAATGAGAAGTATCTCTTCAACTTTTTCTATCATTCTTCCGGTCATTGCGCCGTGCGACAAATTATTAACGGATAAATTATAAGCTGGCTGTGATATTTGCATTTGCCTGAAAAAAACATCACTCATATTGGCATCATAATGCTGACCCGTATGAATAATTATTTCCTGCAAATTTTTAAAACGTGCAATCTCGCGGCTAACTACCGCAGCTTTAATAAACTGAGGCCTTGCGCCAATAACCGTGGTAATTTTTTTATTTATTTTTTTTAACAAGCGATAAAGCCTTTTATAAAAATTAACTCTTAAACCAGCCTTTCTTTTTAAACTTGTAAATCATCCACAGCGGAATTAAAAGCATTAATGCAACAGCAATCCAAAAGCCGTATTGATTATGTATGTATGGTATAGATTGAAAGTTCATTCCGAATATACCGCCGATAACTGTTGCAGGCGCCAGCAAACAGGTTACAATTGCCATTACTTTCATCACCTCGTTCATACGCAGGTTTACTTTATTTATATACAGGTCTTGCAGGCTCATCATCATGTCGCGATAATTTTCAACAAGATCATTTGCCTGTACAATATGATCATACACATCTTTAAAATAGCGTGTAATTTTTTCATTCAGCAAGTCATTGTCGGTACGCATAAACCCGTTTACTACATCACGCACAGGATTAATGTTGCGCTTTAAAACAATAAGTTCTTTGCGTAAAATATTTATGCTTGCAAGAGAGCGTGCATCGCCGGAACGTATAATTTCTTCTTCAAGCGTTTCAATATACTCACCGAGTTTTTCCAAAACAGTATAATAACTGTCAACAATAATATCTATCATGGAATAACATAAATAATCTGCACCTGAAGTGCGCACTTTGCTGCCTACCATATTTATTTTATCGCGAACAGGGTTAAACACATCTTTGCCCGCTTCTTCCTGGAAACTGAGCACATAATCTTTACCTAAAATAATGCTCACCTGTTCCTGCTCAATAGAAGAAAACTCTTCGTTAAAATAAAGCATATTTAAAAGACAAAACAGCACATTATCCAGTTCATCCATTTTTGGGCGCTGACCTACGCTTAAAATATCTTCAATTAATAATGGGTGAATATGAAATTCATTGCAAATAGTTTCAACATCTGTTTTGCGTAAACCATCAATATTTATCCATGTTATTTTTCCATTGTCCTTAAATTTTTTGCATGTACGTACGCTTGTGAATTCATGATGATCAATTTTATCCGCATTATAATCATACACATCAACTTTTATATTTTCTGCTTCTGTTCGTATTGGATCAATGGTTGGGTTAACGCGAAAAATTTCTTTTGTTCGTTTAGTATGAATAGGTAATAAGGTTTTAAAAAGATTTGACGGCTGTATCATTTACATATCATTAAAAAATGAAATTAATAATTAAACTA
>JAICKT010000521.1 GCA_025927795.1 Parafilimonas sp.
AATAAATATTCAGCTAACAAATAATCGCGCTTATAAAATTCATATTGAAGTAATTGATGAACTGCCTATTCAATTCCAGGAAAGAAATTGGAAGCGCAATTTTTGGTTAAACGCACAACAAGTTTTTTCTTTCGATTATTTTTTAAAGCCGCATGAGCGCGGCGAATATTCTTTTGGCATCATTAATTTGTTTTTGCATGGACCGCTTAATATGGTTATCCGCCATATAATAAGTGGTGAAGAAAAAAAGATTATAGTTTATCCGTCTTATCTGCAAATGAAAAAATATCAATTAATGGCAGTAACAAACCAGTTGCAGGTTACCGGTTCCAGAAGACTGCGCAAGCTTGGCAGCAGCCTTGAATTTGAGCAAATAAAAGAATATGTGCAGGGCGATGATTACAGGCGTTTAAACTGGAAAGCAACAGCGCGCAAGAACAGTTTAATGGTAAATAATTATATGGATGAAAGAAGCCAGCAGGTTGTTTGTTTGATTGATAAAGGACGCAATATGAAAATGCCTTTTGAAGGAATGACATTGCTGGATTATGCTATTAATGCAACGCTTGTGTTAAGCAATATCGTTCTATTAAAACAAGATAAAAGTGGCTTGTTAACTTTTGGAAAAAAGATTGACCAGTTTGTGCAACCCGATAAAAAACCAGCACAAATAAATCTTATTCTTGAAACTTTATATCGGCAACAAACAGATTTTTTAGACAGCGATTTTGAAGCTTTATATGTTTATGTACGCTATCATCTTAATCAGCGCAGCCTGCTTATTCTTTTCACAAATTTTGAAAGTCTTTACAGCATGGAGCGGCAGTTGCCATATTTAAAACAGCTTTCAACACATCATCCAGTACTTGTAATATTTTTTGAGAATACTGAGCTAACTGCTTTGCAACAACAGAAAGCACATAATGTTGAGCAGGTTTATTATAAAACTATCGCTAACAAATTTGCATTTGAAAAAAGACAAATGGTAAAAGAGATGCAAAAGCACGGTATTATGAGCTTACTAACTGCACCACAAAAACTTACGGCTAATACAATTAATAAATATCTTGAACTAAAAGAAAGGCAAGTAGTATAAGCAAGCCAATAGCCAATCTAAAGGCTATTTATAGTTTAAGGCAACCCAAAAAATAAATTGCCTCTTTTTAATAAAAAGCCGGGAAAAAAATATAAACTTTAATGAAAATTAACACTATGAAAAAGATAATTTACACAGCTTATTTTGCGTTGCTTGCTTTGCTTCTATAACAAGTTGCTCCAAAAGCGTAAAAGCGCCTGCAAAGAAATCTTCAGCAACTGCTAATACTACAACAACTACCACAACCACGCAAACACAAACGCAAAATCAGAATCAACAGGGCCATACATGTGGCGGCGGTGGCAGCTCAACTTCCACTTATACAAGCGGCAGTCATTAATTTTTTTCTAATAATGTTTTGAATAAATATTTATCCTTTCTCTCGTCCATATAATTTACGCAATTCATCTTTTGACTCGTCAAGTACTTTTTTTTGACCAGCTTCAAGATTTTTACCTGCACGGTTTTCATAAAAGTTAATCATCGACATAGCTGATTGAAACGGTCCGGCTTTTTTACGCTTACTTTTTTCAGCAGAACGTTTTACAGACTTAGCAATAGCTTTTGGATTTTTTTGTTTGAAAACGTCTTTTTCCAAATCCATAGCATTACTGGTTTGTGTTACTTTCTTTGACCATTTTTTAGGAGTGCTTTTTTTTGCGGCTTTTTTTACTGCAGATTTCTTTGCCATAATTCTTTTTAATTATTCGCCTCAATCTTAATACCATTTGTATTGCATTATTTATTTCTTAAGAATTTATCTGTTTTAAATACTTTTTTGTAAAGCCATACGTTAAAACAACAATCGCAGGGAAAAATCAGTATTTTCGATTTTTAATTGCGAAAACAATCCAACGTCCTCTGAAAGGTCAATAGAATTAAGCACTCTTATTGTCTTGCCTTCTTCAGTTCACGTTGATTTGTTCGTTTAAAAGCCAGTATCCGTATAATGAGCAAATCGCTTACAGAGAAGATAAATGTTTACATAACAGTTGATTTTCAAACAATCAATAGTTATTTTAACGCCCATGACCCTTCTCCGCTCTACAAAAAACAAATAAGTCAAAAATTTGAACATTATATTTTAAACGCTGTAAAACCAGCCAAAAGATATTCAGCAATATTTTACAAGCTTAACTGCCCGGGCTCTGTTAACAGGCAATATGCGGAGCCTTTAATGTATGCCATTAAAAGGCATTTTTCTATTAAGAGAGATATGAGAAAAGATGAGTTTAATAAATTTAAACGTCGCAATTTTATTTTACTGGCAATTAGCGGAGCAATTGTAATTGTATGTGAAGCTTTTTTGCCTTTGCTTATTTCTCAAAGCATTGGAAATCTTTATTACGGTCTTAAAAATTGTCTTGATATTTTTAGCTGGGTTATTTTATGGAAACCAATTTATGATTTGCTTTTTGCCTGGAATCCTCACTTAAAAGATATTTTATTGCTTAGCAAACTTGCTGCTTCAGAAGTAATAATTATTGATAATCAAAAGAGCAATGAATTTGAGCAGCAAAAAGTTTCATACAGAAACGAAGAAATAGAAGTAAGTGATTCGCTTACATATGAATCTTTATTATCAAACTGAATTAATATTTTATGATAAACCCAAATTACATTTCATCAATTCTTATTATTACCTGGCAAACATGGTTGTTTAGCC
>JAICKT010000582.1 GCA_025927795.1 Parafilimonas sp.
AAAAAAATATTGTCCCTCATCCCTAGCCCTTCTCCGCAAATGGAGAAGGGAGTGGTTGTAAGCGCTTCAATTTTAGAAATTGGTGGTGAAACTGATTTAGAAAAAGGTTTGCAAAAAGCAATTGATGCAAAAGATTCAATTGGTGGCATTGTTGAATGCAGAGTAACAGGTTTGCCTATTGGTTTAGGAGAACCCTTTTTTGATAGTGCAGAATCATTATTGGCACATGCTGCAATGGCTATTCCCGCTGTTCGTGGTGTGGAATTTGGAACTGGTTTCGCTGCGGCAAAAATGTTTGGCAGCCAACACAACGATGCAATTGAAGATGCAACCGGTAAAACAAAAACAAATCATGCAGGCGGAATTGTTGGCGGCATAACTAATGGGAATGAACTTGTTTATCGCATTGCAATAAAACCTACTTCATCTACACCAAAAGAACAACAAACTTTAAACATTGAAACAAATTCTGTTGAACCTTTTTCTGTAAAAGGCAGACATGATTTATGTATTGCTTTGCGTGTGCCTGTTGTGCTGGAAGCTGTAACTGCAATGGTTTTGGTTGATTTGATGATGCTTGAAAATAAAATTTCACGAATAATAAGTTAATATATATCTGCTGAAATTTTTAATCTGATAAATTCTTTTGTTGAATAGAAATTAACTGATGAGCGGCTGCGGGATTATCTCGTACATATTTATCTTTTATTTGCCTCAATGAATGCTTGCATTTGCAGTGAAAAGCACGGTGAAGATTTGTGTGTTTGCTTTGTGCCAGACTTATCTCGTTCATTTTTTTATTTTTTATTTGTTTCGATGAATGCTTCGCATTTGAAACGGAAAGCCCGAACTAACATTGAGTAAAGAGACGAATGATGAGAGCCCCAATTAATTCTTGAAAATATTTTACAACAAACTTGCATCTGCCTGGTAAGAACCGGTTACAGTAACAGCAACATAATTTTTTAAAGCTGCGTTATGTTTTTTTACTACTTCAATTAAATCTGTAATTGCCTGTTGCTGGCTGATGTTATCTTTTACGAGACAATTGTGCGGCAGTTGCGTTTTTGTTGTATGCGCTTTATCAGAATATCCTTTTGCAAGCATTGCGGTTTTGATCTTAGCATAATTTTCATTGTAATATTTTTTTGTTATCACTTCGTGCTTCGCTATAGGGTAAGCCCTGTTTATATTTTCGGGAGGGTACTCTGCAGTTTCCTGCGTTTGCAGGTTTTCAGAAGTATTTTTTAAATCAAAAATTATTAATACAAAAGTCATGGCAAAGAATTTGAATGTTATAATTGCAATTGTTGCACCAGGTTTATATTTACAATATAAGATTGAGAATTGTTTGTTGAATGCTAAGCAAAAAGAAAAAAATACTTGAAGTAATTTCACTGGAAGTATTGCTTGTAAGCGTACTTTTTATTGTCTCGATTTTTGCATTTGCATTTTTAGCGAAGGGCGTAGTGGAAGGCAAAGAGAAAAAATTTGATAATAGCGTCTTTTCTTTTTTTGACCAATTTTCAACTCCACATGTAATAAGTGTAATGCGTGTAATTAGCTTTTTCGGTTCGATACAGTTTCTTATTCCGGCATACATAATAATGATTGGATATTTTATTATGCGAAAAAAATACAGGAACGCTGTTGACGTCGCCATTATTGGAATTACAAGCTCTGCTTTAATGTTTGCACTAAAATCTATATTTCATCGACAGAGACCTGATCTGCCCATTATCAAAGGAATTTATACATATAGTTTTCCCAGCGGTCATGCACTTTCTTCATTTATTTTTTGCAGCATATTAATATTTATAATACAAAATGGCGTTTGGAAAAAATTATACAAATGGATTGTTTCAATTCTACTTTTAGTTTGTTCGATAACTATTGGTATCAGCAGAATTATTTTAAGAGCACATTTTCCAACAGATGTTATTGCATCATTTTGTCTTGGTATAGTTTGGGTAATTGTTTCGTTATGGTTGCTGAAGAAAATAAATCGCCAATACATGATAAAACAAAATCTTACCACCATAAAAACTTAATTTATTTTGTAGGTGTATGAATGGCGATAATGGTTTATACAAAACACTTCACATAAAAAAT
>JAICKT010000431.1 GCA_025927795.1 Parafilimonas sp.
AAAATCATTTCTGCAAAAACAATGATGATTCCGTTCAGTGCCATCAAAACGCCAATAAATGCTTCATTAAATTTCCATTGTGTTTTAAAAAACACAGGCTGCATAGTGAATAATAAAAAAAAGCAGGAAGCAAAGCAAAAAGTGATAATGATAAAAATTATATAGTACCTGTCTTTATAAGCTTTTTTTCTAATTGTTTTTGTATGATGTTCCGGTCTGTTTTTTCCGTAAGGCAAAAGCTTAAGTAATAATAATGCAGCGAGAATATTTGTACTTCCATCAACCCAAAACAAAGAATGATAATTAATAGAAGCGAGAATACCACCCATTGTTCCGCCAACTGCCCAGCCTAAATTTATTGCCAGCCGGTTGAGTGATATTGAACGTGTGGTATTATTTGCTTTGCTGTAAAATGCTACTGCTGCTGCATTTGCGGGGCGAAACGATTCGTTGCAAACACTTAAAATAAAAGTACCAATACAAAGCGATTCATACGTTTTTAAAAATCCAACAACAATAAACATTACACCGCCTAATAATAACGATGCAAGTTGTTGCGTATAAAACCCAAATTTATCTGTGCTGTTACCGCCAATGTATGCGCCAACAATTGCGCCTGCACCAAACAGTGCCATTACAATACCGGCTTGCGGCAAAGTGAAATGCAGTTGCTGCGTGCAATAAATCGTCATAAACGGAATAACCATCGTACCGCTTCTGTTTACAAGCATTACTGTTGAAAGCAGCCATGTATTTTTAGTAAGACCTGTAAATGCGTTTTTGTACAATGACGTAGCAGCCGAAAGCATATTGCGAAAATAAGTAAACGATGCTGCAAGTTATTTCCGCAAATATTATTGATTTGCCATTAATAAATTTTATATAAGATTTATTGATGTTTTTGATTAACTGCACATTTTTTGCTCAATTTGATGTCAATAACAAAAAACAATTATGAAAAAGTTTTTATCGCTTGCCTTATGCTCAGGCATTTTATTAATGAGCACTGCATTACACGCTCAAAATGATACTTCTAAAACAAAGCCACCAGAAGATAAATCCAAACGCCCAAGTCCTCCGGCAACAGCATCTGCCACTACCTCAAATGGTGTAACAATAAATATCGATTACAGCCAGCCTTCTGTAAAAGGCAGGGAGATTGGAAAAGCGGTTGAGCCAATAAAAGGAAAAGTTTGGCGCACCGGTGCTAATGAAGCCACCGTTTTTGAAGTAAACAAAGATGTAACGATTGATGGCAAACCATTAAAAGCCGGCAAGTATGGTTTCTTTAGTATTTGGAACGGAGATTCATGGACAATTATTTTTAATAAAACATGGAACCAGTGGGGCGCATTTAAGTATAAACAAGCTGATGATGTGCTGCGTGTAAATGTAAAAAATATGCCGCCTTCATCACCCAGCGAAAAAATGACTTTTACCATTGATGATTCTGGAAAAGTAACATTAGCATGGGGAGATATTGGGTTTGATTTTATTGTGAAATAATTTACAGATTGGGTATGAAAAAAGGTCTTTGAAATTTCAAAGACCTTTTTGTTTTCATGGTATTAGGATTTACTTATTCAATTTCTTTTTCAAATTTTCATCCAGCGCATCCAAAAATTCTTCTGTATATAAATAATCTTTACCATGTTCAACTTTAGATTTAATTGTGATGGCTAAATCTTTTGTCATCTTTCCGCTTTCAACCGTTTCAATACAAACCTGTTCTAATGCAAGGCAAAAATCAATCAACGGTTGATTATCATCAAGCTTACCACGAAATTCCAAGCCGCGTGTCCATGCAAAAATGCTTGCAATAGGATTGGTTGATGTGGGATTGCCTTTTTGATGCTCACGATAATGGCGTGTAACTGTTCCATGTGCTGCTTCTGCTTCCATCGTTTTACCATCGGGTGTTACGAGTGTTGATGTCATCAAACCTAAGCTGCCAAAGCCTTGTGCCACTGTATCACTTTGCACATCGCCATCATAATTTTTACAAGCCCAAACAAAATTACCATGCCATTTTAAAGCACTTGCAACCATATCATCAATCAGGCGATGCTCATAAGTTATATCAAGCTCTTCAAATTTTGTTTTAAACTCATTCTCATAAATCTTTTGAAAAATATCTTTAAACCTTCCATCATATTTTTTTAGAATAGTATTCTTTGTTGATAAATATAACGGCCATTGTTTCATAATTGCCTGGTTAAAACAAGCTCTTGCAAAACCGCTGATGCTTTCATCAGTATTATACATGGCAAGCGCCACACCATCGTCTTTAAAATTATACACTTCAAATTCCTGATCGTGTTGTCCATCTTCGCTTTCAAATTTTATGGTGAGTTTTCCTTTGCCTTTGGTTACAAAATCTGTTGCGCGATATTGATCACCAAATGCGTGACGGCCTATGCAAATCGGTGCCGTCCAGTTAGGCACTAAACGTGGAACATTTTTACAAACAATCGGTTCACGAAAAACAGTTCCATCCAAAATATTTCTGATGGTTCCGTTGGGGCTCTTCCACATTTGTTTAAGATTAAACTCTTTTACACGCGCCTCATCAGGAGTAATGGTTGCGCACTTCACGCCAACACCATATTGTTTAATAGCATTTGCTGCGTCAATCGTAACCTGGTCGTTGGTTGCATCGCGATGTTCTACACCAAGGTCAAAATATTTTAAGTCAACATCTATATAAGGAAGAATAAGTTTTTCCTTTATAAACTTCCAAATAATACGCGTCATTTCATCTCCATCCAACTCAACTACTGGATTAGCTACTTTAATTTTTTCGGGCATTATTACTGGTTTTAATTTTCGGCAAAAATAGTTGTTGATGTTTTAAACAAACAAAAACAATTTGCTTTATTTATTCGTAAATGTTTTGTAATAAAATTGCCTTCAATGTTTCAAACATTTTTATTTTGTGTGCTGATAAGTTGCGCAAAACCATTAGCTCATCCCTGCATAAATAATATTGCTGATATGAATGATACAACATCCGGTAAAAAAATATATGCATGGCTCGCATTGGGAGATTCATATACCATTGGTGAATCTGTAAATGAAGCTGAACGCTTTCCTGCACAAACCATTTCTTTATTAAACAATAATGATAAAAAATTTTCACAATTAAAATATATTGCCACAACCGGTTGGACAACACTTGATTTATTAAATGCTATTGAAAAAGAAAATCTGCAACAACAATTTGATGTAGTGAGTTTATTAATTGGCGTGAACGACCAATATCAACATTTAGATACTGCAGGTTATAGAAAAAGATTTACAGAATGTCTGCAAAAAGCAATTGCATTAGCAGGCAATAAAATTAATCATGTATTTGTTTTATCTATTCCTGATTACAGCGTAACACCGTTTGCAAAAGATGGCGATACTGCTCAAATAAAAAAAGAGATTGATGCGTTTAATGCTATTAACAAAGAAATTACTTTATCATACAAAATTTCTTACACAGATATTATACCGTTTACACACGAAGCAAAAACAGATGCATCAATAATTGCCGGAGATGGTTTGCATCCATCTGGAAAAGAATATGCAAAATGGGCGGCATTGCTGGTACCGGAAATTGAGAAAATTTTGAAGTAATTAATCCAGAATAAAATTAC
>JAICKT010000042.1 GCA_025927795.1 Parafilimonas sp.
ATAATAGTGCAGATTATCGGGGAACAGGTACATCTGGCATAAATAAATCTGGTTTTCAATTAGGAACAGTGGGTGCAGTAATTGGCGGTAAAATTAATTATGCAAATAATTCGAGTGCTTTTGCCATAACGGTAAATCAACTGGCAAGCTATAATAATCATATTCATTATTCCGGTCTGAATAATTATAGTTCTTATTCAGAACAATATTTAGAAGAATTAACTAATGATAATGCTGATGTAAATGCGGCATCTAATAATTATCCGTTTGGTTCCTCGCTTGCTTTTTTTACATATTTAGTTGATAGCATTGCAGACCCGCAAGGCAACTTAATTGGTTACAGAAGTCTTGTGCCTGTTGCTGATGGAATTTTGCAGGATTATAATGAAACAGATAAAGGTGGTTTATATGAAGTGTCAGTTGGCTTTGCGAGTAATAAAATGGATAGGCTATATATTGGCGCAAGTATAAATGTGCCGCTTTCTTTTTACACACAAGATGTTACTTATACTGAAACTGATAAAAGCGATAACACCAATAATAATTTTGATTTTTCTCAGCTCAATCAACATCACACTTTAAGCGGCGCAGGTTTAAATGCAAGACTGGGTTTAATTTATCGTCTTGAGAATTCTTTACGTTTAGGCTTTGCTTTTCATTCACCTTCTATTATAACTTTTACTGATAATCTTAATGTGAATATGACCACGAATACTGAAGATTATGCAGGGCTTCAGACTGCAAAGAGCTCAGATTTTCCAAACGCTGTTAGTGAAACACGCTACAATGAAATAACACCATACAAGTTATTAGCGAGTGCTTCTTATGTAATAAATGAAGTGGAAAATATAAAAATGCAAAAGGGTTTTATTACGGGCGATATTGAATATGTAAATTATCGTGGTTCGAGATTTTTTCAGGAAGGCAACAGCCAGGATGAATCGCTAACAGATTATTACAATTCACTAAATGATATAATCAAGTCTTATTATAAAGGTGCTTTTAATTTCAGATTAGGTGGTGAATTAAAGTTTGCACCTATTGCGGTGCGCTTAGGCGGTGCGTATTATGGCAGTCCTTATAAAGACAAAGCTTTAAAAGCAAACAGAATATTGGCAGCCGGAGGGCTTGGATACAGAAACCATGGATTTTTTGTTGACCTAACTTTAGCGGAAACATTTAATAAAGATGTGAATTTCCCTTACCGCTTAAATGATAAAGCAAACACATTTGCGCAGCTTAAAAATAAGCGAACAAATGTTATAATAAGTTTTGGAATGAAATTCTAAAATTTAGTTAGCTGCAACATCATCAGAAAGCGTTTCAATTTTTACTTTAGCAACACCTCTGTTTACTATATGAAGTTGCTTTGCAGCAGTCATTGTAAGATCAAGAATACGCCCTTTTTTTGTCATGCTCGGATGCATTCTGTCGTTTATGCGAACGATAATAGATTTGCCCGTAAGAATGTTAGTAACCTTAACCCATGTATTAAGTGCAAAAATATTGCTTGCTGCAGTAAGTTTACTATGATGAAAGATCTCTCCGGTTGCAGTTAAGCCGCCTTCAAATTTTTGAGCATAATAAGTAGCAAGACCTGTAATTATATTATTACTTTTTTTAGAGTCAGCGTTTTTATCATTAGAATTAGGATTCTTTAAAGATAAAAAAAGCGGAGGCCAAGACGAATTATTAGCCTTTAAATTTTTATTTGTAAATAATGAAGAAACAACTGTAAAAACAAAAATTCCAATGAAACGTTTCATAATTAATTCATTTTAAGTGTGATTAGATTATGAAAATCTCTTTTATAGAATACGGAACAAAAGAGAATTTTAAAACCAAGCGTATTTGGCAAGAATAATGCCAAAGCAACACTATTTTCTTTTAATGAAATATTTCAACAAATAATTTGCGAACAAATATAAGGGAATCATTTAAAATATATTTTCCCCAGGTGCTGGTTATTAAGAGGTTGATTCTCAAATAATCAATTAAAACCCTAAACTTAAATCAATTCATTGGTTTAACTTTTATTTAGGCTAACTGCTAAATTAATTTAGCCGCTATCTTTATAAGAATGACTTTACCTGGCAAATTCCTTCAATTTTGGAAGCAAAATTTTAATTTTTCACTGGCTAATTGCAAGCTGTTATTGGCTGTAAGTGGAGGGATTGATAGCGTTGTAATGACTGACTTGTTTTATAATGAAGGATTTGATTTTGCAATTGCACATTGCAATTTTAAATTAAGAAATGAAGAAAGCGAAAGAGATGAAGCCTTTGTGATTGAACTTTCCAGAAAATACAATAAGAAGATTTTCACGCAAAGCTTTGCGACCGAAGAGTATGCTGCTGAAAAAAAAATATCTATACAGGAAGCAGCAAGGGAATTGCGATATAATTGGTTTAGTGAAATTAGACATCAATGGTCTGGGACGAATAGCTTAACTTATATAAGTACTGCACATAATGCTGATGATAATATTGAAACGTCATTAATGTTTTTTCTGCGTGGCTCCGGCATTCATGGCTTAACCGGCATAAAAGAATTTGATAAAGAACGAAAAATTATTCGCCCCATATTGTTCGCAACAAGAGAAGAAATTTTGATGTATGCAAAGGAAAATAATATTGGCTGGGTTGAGGATTCTTCAAATTTAACTAATAAATACACCCGCAATTTTTTGCGCAATAAATTAATTCCTTTAATCAAGGATTTTTTCCCTGATGTAAAAAACAACATAACAAACAATATTAATCGCTTTAAAGAAATTGAACAGCTTTATAATTATTCCATCGAGCAATACAAAAAAAAATTATTTGAATACAAAGGCAAGGAAATTCACATTCCTGTTTTAAAGCTTCAAAAAATAAAACAGCTTAATACAATTATTTGGGAAATAATTAAAGAATATAATTTTCACACACAACAAATTGAAGAAATAAAAAAACTGCTTATAGCTGACAATAGCAGTTACATACAATCATCAACACATCGCGTTATAAAAAATCGTAATTGGCTTATTATTGTTCCAAACAAAACAGAAGAAGCATCACATATTTTAATTGAAAAAGAAAATACTCAGATAAAATTTAAACAAGGCATTTTACAATTCGAACAGCATCAAACTACAAACTACAAATTGCAAACTGCAAACAACATTGCGCAGCTGGATGCAAGACATATTGAATTTCCTTTGCTGTTACGTAAATGTAAACAAGGTGATTATTTTTATCCGTTGGGCATGCAAAAAAAGAAAAAAATAAATCGTTTTTTTATTGATCAAAAATTATCATCAACAGAAAAAGAAAAAGTTTGGGTGCTGGAAAGTAATGGAAAAATTTTATGGGTAGTTGGTTACAGAATTGATGATCGGTTTAAAATAATATCAACAACAAAAGAAGTTTTAAAAATTGCATTAGTAAGCTAATTCTGATTTTTTTTTATTGTTGCATTTTTAGAAGATAAAACCTTATTAGCAAAAAATAAGTACGTTGAAATTAAAATCCGTTTATTTTTGCGCCTTTTAATAAATTATTTCTGTGAATTTAAAACCAGTATTCTTTTTCCAATGCCGCCTTAAGAAAGCACTTAATTTAATTTTTAAATTTCATTGGATAGCTTTGTTTTTATTTTTTTCTGCCTGTTCTACTACAAAAAATGTTGCTTATTTTCAGGATTTAACGGATACTTCAAAAATATACACACAGGTAATTAACGGAACGTATGAAGTACAGATACAGCCAGATGACATTCTGGAAATTATTGTAAATAGTATAAACACAGATGCTGCAGCGCCATTTAATATGGGTAATTCAAACCCAGCACCCGCGCCAGGCTCACAAATAATACAAAGCATAGCAAGTGGCCAAATAAATTCTTCAAGTACGGGCGGTACAACTACCGGTAAAGGTTATCTTGTAGATAAAGATGGCAGCATAGATTTTCCAGTATTAGGTAACATACAGGTAAAGGGATTAACAATTAAGCAATTAAAAGACACGCTAAAATCTAAGTTGAATAAATATCTGCAAGATCCTATTGTTAATATACGATTGCTTAATTATAAGATTACAGTATTGGGCGAAGTAAAGCAGCCCTCTACTTATTCTATTCCAAGTGAAAGAATTACTGTAGTAGATGCGATTGGTATGGCAGGTGATTTAACTATTTATGGAAAACGCGAAAACGTTTTGCTGATAAGAGAGGAAAAAGGAGAACGTAAGTTCGTACGTTTAAATCTTAATTCTTCAAACATTTTTGAATCGCCTTATTATTATTTAAAGCAAAACGATATTGTATATGTTGAGCCCAATAAATCAAAAATAGCATCTGCAGATATAACGCAATTAAGAAATATATCTATTGTCACATCTGCCATAACCTTGTTAATTGTAATAATAACAAGGATAAAATAATATAATGGAAAATATTCAGCACAATTCGCAATTGCCACCAGCTATTTTTGAAGAGGATGGGGGACTTGATTTTAAAAAAATTATTTATACATTCTTACAATATTGGCTGTGGTTTGCAGCTGCAGTTTTTATATGCTTACTAATAGCTTTTTTGTATCTACGTTATAGCACGCCAGTTTATCAAATCAATTCAAAAATTTTAATAAAAGATGATAAGGGTTCTCCCTCCAGCGACCAAGCAGATTTATTAAGCCAACTCGACATCTTTAATACGCAAAATAATGTAAACAACGAAAAAGAAGTTTTACAAACACACTACCTGGTAAGAAAAGTAGTGGATGAAATGCAGTTAAATGTTAGTTGTTTCGCGGTAGGCAGCCTCAAATCAACTGAGCTTTATAAAAAAAGCCCTTTCCGGGTTAAGTTGATTTATTTGAAAGATAGTGTCCCCACTCAATATTTTAATATTAAATTCTCTGATAATGGTTCAGCTTTTACTATTCAAAGTGATAGTGTTAATGGTAAATACCGTTTAAACGATACAGTAAAAACAACCAACGCAAGTTTTGTTATACAGGCTCCCGGATTTATTAACGATCAAGAGGATAATTATCAAATTACCATCAGTACACCTGATGCTGTTGCAGAAAAATATTTACATAATTTAAATTTTGACATTGATGATAAACAGGCAAGTGTAATACAAATTTCACTAGAAGAAACAGTACCTGCAAAAGGAGAAGATATACTAAATAAATTATATGAAGTATATACAAGAATGAATGAAGAAGACAAAAATAAGATTGCTGATAGTACTATCAGTTTTATTGATGAGAGGCTTGCGATTGTTTCAGCAGAATTATCAGGCGTAGAAAAAGATATTGAACATTTTAAAGTAAGAAACCAACTATCCACAGACATGACGGAACAGGCAACTCTTGCTTTAAATAATGCCAGCGATTTACAAAAACAATTAACCCAGCAGGATGTTCAAATAAGTGTGGTGCAATCTATAGAAGATCACTTAGAAAGCAATGAGCCAAGAATCGTTCCCACTGCAGCGGTTATACAAGATCCAACTTACATTTCTGCTGTACAGGAATACAATACATTGGTGTTGGAAAGAGACCGGCAACTGCAAACCACAAAATCTGATAACCCGGTGATTAAAAATCTGGATAACCAAATAGATGCGGTAAAAAAAAATCTGCTTATAAGTTTAGAAAATATTAAAAAAGAAATGCAAATAGCGAGGGATGAATTAGCTAATAAAAACACAGAACTTTTGGGGCAAATAAAAACCGGCCCTGAAAAGGAGCGTGTATTTTTAGATATTTCTCGCCAGCAAGATGTAAAGCAACAATTATATTTATACCTATTGCAAAAAAGAGAAGAAACAGCTATTTCCAAATCGGGTACGTTGGCAAACTCAAGACTTATTGAGCCTGGTAAAAGCGATGCTGAACCCTTTAAGCCGAAAAAATCTTTATTTTATTTAGTGGCATTTTGTGTTGGTATTTTCTTACCAACAGGAGGAATTTATTTAAAAAATTTATTGAATAATACTGTAACAGACAGTACTGATATTATTAAAGAAACAAACGCCCCGGTAGTAGGCGAAATAGGACATAATGCAACAGGTAAAACTATAGTTGCAGAACAAAATTCACGTACAGCTTTGGCTGAACAGTTTAGAGCATTACGAACTAATCTTCAGTTTTTATTAAAAGGCAAAGAACAGCAAATAATAATGATTACTTCAAGTGCCAGCGGTGAAGGAAAATCTTTTTTAACCATTAACCTTGGTTCTACACTTGCTATTTCAAATAAAAAAGTAGTGCTGGTAGAGCTGGATTTAAGAAAACCAAAACTTTCAAAAGAACTGGGTATGCCAAACGAAACGGGATTTACTGATTACCTTATTTCTAAATGTAAAAAAGAAGAGCTAATAAAACCTACATCCATACATCCTAATTTGTTTATAATAAGCTCGGGTACTATTCCGCCCAACCCTGCTGAATTATTATTAAATAGTGAAGTGGATGATTTATTTACCTGGTTAAAAACAAAATTTGATTATATTATTGTTGATACGCCGCCAGCAGGTGTGGTAATTGATGCAGTTTTAATTGGCAGGCTTGCGGATGCTTCAATTTATGTTATCAGGCAAAGATATACGTTGAAACAGCAACTGCAGATTGTAAACGATTTTAAGCAAAACGAAAAAATGCCCAATCTTTCCATAATTGTTAATGATGTTCAGCTAAATAAACATTATGGTTATGGTTATAAATATGGCTATCATTACGGATACGGTTACGGATATAATTCGGATTATTATTCGGATCGAAAAAAATCAGGGCGTAACTTCTTTAAAAAAACAAATAAAGCTTAATGGCGCTTATACTTAATAAAAAAAAAATTGCTGTTATTGGTTTAGGATATGTAGGCTTACCATTGGCGGTTGAGTTTGCAAAAAAATATTCTGTTACAGGATTTGATATTAATGAAAAACGTGTAAGTCAATTAAAATGTGGAAATGACCTTACCTTAGAAATAACTGAAGAAGATTTGCTTTCGGTTTTAAAAGAAGAAGATAATGCGTCTCATGGTATTTTCATAACAGATAAGTTAGATGACATATCATCATCCAATATTTATATAATTACAGTACCTACACCTATTGATAAACATAGAAGGCCTGATTTAACGCCACTATATAAAGCAAGTGAAACAACAGGAAAAGTTTTAAAAAAAAATGATATTGTAATTTATGAATCTACTGTATATCCAGGTGTTACCGAAGACGAGTGTGTACCTGTGCTGGAAAAAGTTTCAGGATTGAAATTCAACGAAGATTTTTATGCGGGATATTCGCCTGAAAGAATAAATCCGGGCGATAAAGAACATACTGTTTCAAAAATTAAAAAAATTACTTCAGGCTCAACACCTGAAGCTGCAAAAATTGTTAATGAATTATATGCAAGTATAATTAAAGCAGGAACACATTTAGCCCCATCGATAAAAGTAGCAGAAGCGGCAAAAGTGATAGAAAATTCTCAGCGTGATATAAATATTGCTTTTGTAAACGAACTCGCAAAAATATTTAAGCTCCTGAATATTGATACAAATGATGTATTGCAAGCCGCCGGAACCAAATGGAATTTTTTGCCTTTTAAACCTGGATTGGTAGGTGGTCATTGTATTGGTGTTGATCCTTATTATCTGGCGCAAAAGGCACAAGAAGCGGGATATCATCCGGAAATAATATTAGCAGGAAGAAGATTAAACGATAGTATGGGTGCATACGTAGCAGATGAAGTAGTAAAACAAATGCTAAGAAATGGCATACAGGTTATGAATAGTGAGGTGTTGATCTTAGGTTTTACATTTAAAGAAAATTGCCCTGATGTAAGAAACACCAGAGTAATTGATATTGTAAGAAAATTAGAAGAATATCATATAAATGTTTGCATTTATGATCCCTGGGCAAATCCCGATGAAGTAATGCATGAATATAATGTTGAATGCAGCAGTATAAATATAAAAGAAAAAAAATTTGGCGCGATTATTCTTGCGGTAGCGCATAAACAATTTCTTGATATGGATATACATTCTTTGATTTTTGAAAATTCAGTTTTGTTTGATGTAAAATCTGTTTTACCTGAACAGTTAAATGCAATTCGACTATAAATGAAAAAGGTTCTTGTTACAGGCACTGCGGGCTTTATTGGTTTTCATTTAATAAATAAACTAAAAGAAAGCCAATACAATATAATCGGGCTTGATAATATAAACAATTACTACGATGTCAATCTTAAATATGCGCGCTTGCAGCAAACAGGTATCTTAAGAGATGAAATTGTTTATGGTAAGCTTACCTGTAGCTCAGTTATCCCTTCTTATAAATTTATACAATTAGATCTTTGTGATAAAGAAAAAATAGCAGAACTCTTTAAGCAAGAGCAATTCGATGCTGTTGTTCACCTGGCTGCTCAGGCAGGTGTTAGATATTCAATAATTAATCCGCACGCTTATACTGATGCCAATATAACCGGTTTTTTAAATATACTTGAAGGCTGCCGTTCAGTCAATACAAAACATCTTGTTTTTGCAAGTACTTCAAGTGTTTATGGTCTTAACACAAACATGCCGCTAAACGTTCATGAAAGCACAGAACATCCTATAACATTATATGCAGCTACAAAAAAGGCAAATGAAATGATGGCGCATAGTTACAGTCATTTGTTCCACTTACCTGTAACAGGCGTACGTTTTTTTACTGCGTACGGACCATGGGGAAGACCTGATATGGCGTTATTTTTATTTACAAAAGCCATATTAAACAATGAGCCAATTAAGGTTTTTAATAAAGGCGAAATGATACGGGATTTTACTTATGTAACAGATATTGCTGAAGGTTTATATAAAATACTTGAAAAACCCACCCCGGCTAACGCAAACTGGAATACAAATTCACACGATACTGCTTCTTCTTCCGCCGCCTACCGTATTGTAAATATTGGCAATTCAAAGCCAGTGAGTTTAATGGATTATATCGACGCCGTGGAAAAAGCAATAGGTAAAAAGGCTATTAAAGAGATGTTGCCTCTACAGCCTGGTGATGTGCCCGCTACTAATGCTGATGTAAGCGATTTAATAAACGATTATAATTATAAACCTGCAACAGAAGTAAACGAAGGTGTAAAAAAATTCATTGAATGGTACCGTGCGTTTTATAAAGTGTAGGATGAAACTGTAAACCTCTTTAATTTTAAAGATGTAAAATTTATGGAAAGCAAATTATTATCAGAGTATTACCAGGACTTTCAAAAGGAAAGAAATAAAAGCGGAACGGTAAAAATATCAGAACGACTTCAATTTATAAAAAAAGAAGTTGGAGAGCATAAGCGTGTTATCGAATTAGGCTGCAGGTTTGGTTCAATAATAGAATTGTTTTACAAGAATAATGATGTAACAGGCGTTGATATTGATAACAATGCATTAGAAATATGCAAGAAAAAGTTTCCGGATCTAAACATATTTAATTGTGATTTGAATTCGCGTTTGCCATTTGATGATAATACATTTGATGTAGTTGTTATTACTGAAGTACTGGAGCATTTGCCTTATACAGACATAACACTGTCTGAAATACAAAGAATATTAAAACCGCAAGGAAAAATAGTAGGCTCAGTTCCAAACGCAACAAGATTAAGAAACAGGTTTAGATTTTTATCGAAAGGCATTGTTGAAAAAGATCCTACACATTTAATTCATTTTTCTTCCCAATCGCTGTATAAAAGGCTATCTAAATATTTTGATGATATTGAAGTGCGCCCTATTGCCAGCAGGTTTTTATTCCTGTCAAAAAATATGTTCGCCAATTATTTGTTATTTAAGGGGAATGCAAAAAAGCTATAGGGAATAATAGTTTAACTCCTATTTTTTTAATTATTGCAAACATGAAAGTAATTTTTATTGGTGGATGTCCAAGAAGTGGAACAACTTTTTTGGGCGGCCTACTAGGAAAGCATAATAATATATTTTTCTTACCTGAATTAAATTTTAAGCTGCCGCTGTTACAGGAAGCAGCTAAAGGCACACTTAATTATGAAAAAGCAAAATCAATATTTTTAAATCATCGCAAAAGCAAAGTTTATAATTTAGGATTAAGAGAAAATGATCTTGACCTGAAGGATCTTACAAATTATAACCTTGCACGTGAAATTATTATAAATGTTGTACGGTCTCACCAGCAACGTTTGAATGCTGAACAGCATCACGAAAACATATTTGTTGATCATACTCCTTCCAATTTCTGGGTTGCTGATGAGTTATTAAAAACTTTTCCCGGTTCGCCATTTATTCATATAATTCGCGATGGCAGGGGCGTATTTTCTTCGGTAAAAAATTTAACATGGGGACCTAACATTCCTACACAGGCGGCACAATGGTGGATGGCTAATCTTTCTTTTGGTTTAGAATTGGAAGCAAGAAAAAATTTCCCAGTTATGCGTGTGAGATATGAAGACTTGTTAACAGATACAAATTTTATTTTAAGATCTATTTTCAGCTTTATTAAAGAAGATTTTGAAGGTATTAACTGGCAAAAAAAAATAATTGTTCCGCAATATATTCAACCGCAACACCAGTTAGTAGGCAAAGAGCCTGAGAAAAAGAAAATTAATGAATGGCAAACCAAGCTTTCACAAAGAGAAATTGAGTTATTTGAATATGCTTCACTTGGGTTACTTAAAAATCTTGGGTATTCGCATTATGCGGTTCATCCTATTAAAAAAGCATCTTCATTTGAATTAATGCAACTGGTAATAAGAGATAAGCTTTTAAAATATACCAATAAGCGAAAACAAAAAAGACGTTTAAAAAGTATTTAGGATGTTTAAAAAAATCGGTCAGTCATCAACAGGTGTATTTATTACTTATATATTAAAAACTATTTTACTTATTGTTTTTGCAAGACTTATTTCGCCCGTTGAGTATGGCGTTTTTGCTGCAACAATGGTAATTGTAAACTTAGCAGAACGATTTACAGATTTTGGTTTTGGCCCGGCTCTAGTGCAAAGAAAAGATATTAGCGAAATTCATGTTAATACTTCTTTTACAACATCATTTTGTTTAGGTTTATCACTTACATGCCTTACTTTTTTTGGTGCGGGCTTTCTGTCAAGAATAACTGGTGTTCCTGCAACATACGAACCTATTCGAGCTATGTCTATTATTTTTCTTATTGATAGTATTTATTCAAGTGCTTATGCGCTTTTACAAAGAGATCTTGATTTTGGTTTCATTATCAAAATTGATATTTTTTCTTATTTAATTGGTTCTGGTATTATCGGGTTAACTATTGCTTTATTAGGTGGCGGTGTTTGGGCTTTAGTAGCAGCAGAAGTTGCGGAACCTCTAATAGCATGTAGCATGGCTCTTTATAAAAAAAGAACTCCTTATAAATTTACAATAAACAAAGTAGCTTTTAAACATTTATTCAATTTTGGTTTTGGACAAACATTTTATCAATTAGTGCTTTATTTTGTTCAGCAATCTGATAATTTTATAGTTGGCCGTTATATGGGAGCAAAAAAGCTTGGTATTTACAGCAGGGCTTATGCTTTATTGGTACTTCCTTCAAGATTATTTGGTTTAGCTGCCGGAAGAGTTATTTTTCCCTCGATGGCTAAATTCCAGGATGATATTGATAAGTTTAGACAGGTTTTTTTAAAGCTTATAGAATTCCTCGCTATCCTATCTTTTCCGCTTATGGGTTTTCTTACAATTGCCTGTACTGAGTTTGTAAAAGTAGTTCTGGGTAATCAGTGGTTAAGCCTTGTTCCAATATTACAGGTATTTACTTTTTCTATGTTTTTCCGATTGGTTTTCAGTGTAAATAATATTGTATTAAAGGCTGCCGGGAAAATTTATTACACTGCTTATATTCAAATTCTTACTCTTATTCTTATTGTTACAGGTTGTTTGTTGCTTTATCCGTATGGGCTTGTAGCTATCGGTATTGCTGTATCTTTTGCGCTTTTTGTGCAATGCGTCATTCTTACTTATGCATTAATTAAATATTCAAATAGTTCATGGAAAGAAGTTGGTAGTGTATTGCAATATAAATTATTACTTAATATAGTATTTGCATCTGTTGGTTTTGGATTAAAGTTGTTTTTACTGCATTTAAATTGTTCATATGTTTTTATTTTTATTTCACTGATTATTTTTTATTGTTTGTGCATGTTGGCAACCATTCAATTTTTTCCAAAAGTTTTTTTTGGAAGCATGTTGCCCACTATTATACAAATAAAACTTTTTTTACGGCAAAAATTTAATTTGAGAAATGGATAAATCAAAAGATATCCTTGCATTTGCACATATTGAAAAAACTGCCGGAACAACTGTTTCAAGGCGTCTTAGAATGTTGATGGGATCAAATCATTTAGACATAAAACCATGGAAGCCTAAGATGAATAAACTTTCATCTAAAGATCTTGAAAAAATTCTATTTTATTTTCCATGGGTAAAGAGTATTGCAGGGCATTCTGTTAAACCCAGTGAGGAATTGATATCAGAATTTACTAACCTTCGGTTTTATACTTTTCTTAGAAATCCTGTTGACAGAATTATCTCTTTATATGTTCACAGGTTTGAAAAAAATAAAACTGCACAGATAAACTTTAAAGACTGGTAT
The DNA here is from genome assembly GCA_025927795.1 of Parafilimonas sp. GTDB lineage: Bacteria > Bacteroidota > Bacteroidia > Chitinophagales > Chitinophagaceae > Parafilimonas. The sequence goes on from JAICKT010000042.1 coordinate 12,628, forward strand.
TTTAAAAAATGTATTGATAACTGGCAGGTTCAATTTATTGCAGGAAACGAAGACTTGCAAAGAGCATGTGAAATAATTCAACAGCATTTTATTTATGTTGGTATAGCAGAATCTTTTGAAGCGTGTTGGAAAGAGTTTTCCGGTATTGCAGGAGTTCCTTATATAAATAATATTGATCGTTCGAGTTATAACATGACTGCTAATAAAGAATTGAAAGAGCAATTAAAAGCCGATCCGGAAATTGTTGAATTTATACTTTCAAAAAATAAATTAGATAATGAATTACATCAATTGGCAAAAAATAAGCAACTGCAAACCGCAACACTCAAAAATACTTTTCCAATTTCTTTGTTAAACGGGTTTAAAATAAATCGCAATAAACTAATGAATGCCGTAAATTATAATGTATATAGAACCATGCTTTTTCTTTCCAGATTAAAAAATATATGAAAATTTTCCTTTACTTACTTGTTATACTGTCCTCTTGCCTGTATTATATTTTCCTTGGCCCTTTTCCTTTATGGCTTCTTTTTTCTTTGTTAGGGCTTGCATATATTATTATTATAAAAAAGGCAGCGTGGGTTACACTTGTTTATAACGATAATAAAGTAATTATTATAGGCTGGCTGCTTTTTTCTGTATATAGCTTTTTTAGGGATTACCTGGGAAGTTCAGGTGCTTTTGATGCCGGAATAATGCTGAATATTTTTACGCTTGTTCTCTTTCTTTTCGGACTACTTATTTCATTCAGAAACTCCTTAAAGAGCTTTATATTTATTTTTGCAATTGCAATTCTTATTCAAAGCATAGTGGCAATTTTTCAGGCGATGGGAAATAAATTTGCCTGGTCAATTCCTGACATCCTGAATTTTGCTTCTAAAGGTGTTGAAACAAAATATACAATTGAAGGTAAAGAGGAGTTTGGTGGAAGAGTAAGGGGATTAAGCACTTTCATTCATATTTTTTCGCCCTTAATTGCTTCTGCTTCTATCTTTTTCTTCATATTAGTACGGGAGCGAATAATATTATTTACAAAAAAAGAAAAGATATTCTATAATATTATCGCGGGTGTTAGTTTACTTGCAATGGTATTAACCTTTTCACGAAGCGTTATTATAAGTGGTGGCGGTATTATATTTATTTCACTATTCTTTTCAAAAGCTACCGGCTGGGCAAAGTTTCGCAATATAGTACTTCTCATTTTTACATTAGTGGTTGTTGTGGTGGTGGTAACCAATGAAAAAATTGAGGCTTATAATCGTATTACTGATTTTGGATCTCAATATAATTCTGACCAAAGAAGGTTTGGGTCGTATTATTATGCCGGTCAACTGATTTCACAAAATCTTTTTTTTGGTGTATCTAGTTTTGGAACTGAAGATTTTGAAGTAGCCATTCATTCAGTACCCTTAAAAACTATGGCTGCTTATGGCGTGGTTGGGTTTTTATTTTACCTGGTAACGATAGTTAGCTTTATTGGAAAAATTGTAAAGGGCATAACACAAAACCGAAATAGCGCATTAAAAAAATATTCGCTTATCGTTGGATGCTGGCTTTTTGTTTGTTTAGTTGATTCTACCTTTCATACATCCGGAATATTGTCGAAAAATATTTATGAAATGGGAATTGCTGGTGCTTTGCTTGGCAATTTCTCAAGAATAAAAAAGTATGGAGCCATTTAAAATATTACTTATTGCTTACAAGAATCGTTCTGGATCTACATTATTATCTAATTGGCTAAGCAAAGATGAAAGAATAATTGTAATGCCTGAAGGTGGTGATATACCTGTAAAACTACTTGCTGACCCTTTAAAAATAATTGACGAAAAAAATTTTAATTTGATAAAAGAAAATTTAATAAACAATATCAAATTATCTACATGGAACGTAGATTTTTTGGCTAATGAACTTTTATATTCGGAAGAGTTAACAGCATGGCAGTTAATAAAAACAATTCTTGAATTATACAGAGCAAAAACTAAACGACAGGCAGAAGTATTTGTATTAAAGCATCCAAGCTTTGCTGATCTATTTAATCAAGTATCAAAGTTTCCTGTTTATCGAGGGATAGTATTTATTCTGTTTCTTGTTAGAGACGGCAGAGCTATATACAATTCATCAAAGAAATCTTTGCAATCAAATTTGCCGGTACCAATGGAATATAATCCAATACAATCAGCTAAAAGCTGGATAGTATTTATAAAAAAGTTACCTGATAGTAAAAAAAATGATACTGATAATAATTCCCAAATGGTAGTAAAATATGAAGATATAGTAATGGATATGAAAAGTACTTTAAAAAAAATCTATTTATTCATAAAACTAAATTTTGATTTAAATAAATTAAAGGAAGCCGATCTGTCTGGAAAAATAACAGATAAACAAAAACATTTACATGTAAATATTGATAATAAACCAATGACTGTAAGAATTGATTCATGGTCTAAAGAATTAAATCCATGGGAAATTTATTTATTTGAAAAAAAAGCAAAAAATTACTTGCTTTTATATAATTATCAATTATCTCAAGGCAAAAGCAACATGAATAAAAGTATCTTTTCTTACATGAATTTAGCTTACCAAAATGCGTTTAATTTTATTAGGTTTTTATATTATAAACTAAAATAAACGCAACGAAAATAGTTTAGTGAATTGCTTCAATTGTAGAATCTTTTATTTACATATCTAAAGTCCGTTCAGGGTGTTTAAATGACTTTATCTTTTAAATTTATTTATTAGTTTCACTTAAAGGTTTTCAAATCCAATTTTTATTACTGTGAAGTATTTAATTCTTTTTCTAATTTTTCTTTGCAAATTAATTATTTAATTGCCCAGGATTACGAATATACCATTGAACATTTTGATGGAGTTGGAGATGACTCGACTGATAATCGAAACGCATTTGATTCATGCCTCTCACAAGGCTACCCGGTAATTCTGCAACCAAACAAAACTTATCGTGTTTCAGGTTTGAATAATAAGAGTTATAGCCATATAACCATAAGAGGAGGTGCAAACTCGGTAATATCTGGAGAATTTTACAGCAATGTAGCATTATTTAGATCCTTGAAAAATGTTGCTGTATCCAATGTTACTTTTCGGAATTACACAACTGTGTTTCGTGGTAATAATACTACTGATTTTGCTGATAATCTGAATTTCATAAATACAAAGTTTATAAGTAACCAATTCGGTTTGTGGTTTGATCAAGTAAATATGCAAGCAATATAAACTTCTATAATTGTTCTTTTAATAGCCTTCAAAAAGGAATATTTATAGAAATTGATAGCGTTAATAATATAAAAGTTAGCAATTCAAGTTTTACCAATATTCAACTGTCAGGTATACAAATAGCCGAAGATAATTTGCCACCTCATGTTTATAAAATATCACGGTAAATAATTGCTATTTTGAAAATATGTACCCTTATAGCATCTCAAACAATAAGGAAGTTCACGCAATATTAGTCTTCGGTGAGAATATTACACTAATAGGGAATTTTATAAAAAACGTTCTTGATAATTCAACAGCTACTCCAGCCACTGATGATAGTGAAGCTATGTATGTTAAAGGAACAAATATTACAATAGAAGGAAATACTATTATTGACGGAGGAGTGGGAGATGCAGCAATTGTAAGTAAAGGAGAATATGCACTTAACTACGAAGGCATGCAGAAAAATGAAAGTGCTTTTAATAACGTAATTGTGGGAAACGCTATATTAATGACTAAAAAATATTATGATGATAACTCAAACAGGCAGAATTTCTGTGCTATTTATTCGCATGATTATAGTGTGAAAATATCAAATAATCAAATAAACGGATATTTTGTTTCTGCAATAAAAACAGGTGTTGGTGGCTCATCCATAGATAATAATTTTATTTCAATTAGCAATGGTGTTAGCAGTTGTGAAGCAATTGTTGCTATGGCAGAGGCAGATACATGCAGAGGGATGCAAATTAATAACAATACAATCTTATTGCCAGTAAGTATAAGTAATAATTTTACGGGGTTAAGAATAAATACCTTTCATCAAGATGGCTCTACAATAAGGTATGTAAAAAATTTGCACATAAACGGAAATATAATACAGGGATTTTTAAGCCCTATAAAAATTCAGGGATATAAAACAAATGCCGGAACTATTACTTTAACTGATATCTATATAGAAGATAATATTCTTTCTAATACTTCAACCTTTAATAGCGATTATGGAATTAACTTTACAAGCGATAATCAGGCAGGTGGAGGTCCGTATGGAACTGTAAACGCAACTTTTAATGGATTATATATAAAAGGAAATACAATCAATAATAGTCAAA
>JAICKT010000152.1 GCA_025927795.1 Parafilimonas sp.
AAATACATCTGCACAATATGCAAAAACTTTTTTTGAAAAATACTCTTTTGATGCAGTAACAGTTGCGCCGTATATGGGTGAAGACAGTATTCGCCCTTTTCTTGAATATGAAAATAGGTTTGCGATTGTTTTAGGTTTAACATCGAACAAAGGCGCCAATGATTTTGAATTGCTTAAAACAAACGATGATAAATTTTTTTATGAAAAAATAATCGGCACGGTTTCTAAGTGGGGAACACGTGATAATTTAATGTTTGTTGTTGGCGCAACGCGGGCAAGTGAACTCGTCAACATTCGCAAAATAATTCCTGAAAATTTTCTTTTAATTCCCGGCGTGGGTGCACAAGGTGGAAGTTTAAAAGAAGTAAGCGAATATGGTATGAATAAAGATTGCGGTTTAATTGTAAACGCAAGCCGTGCTATTATTTATAAATCTTCTAAAGAAAATTTTGCAGAAGAAGCAGGAAAGGTTGCTCAACAATATGCTGATGAAATGAAACAGTACATAAGTATTTAATCAGTTTATACACCGGCAAAATTTAAACAGCTCCGCAATTTAAAATCATGTTTAAATCTTTCGTAAAAAAATATTTCTCAGGACTTACAAAAGATTCTGTATTGCTTGCCTGCGCCTCACTCTTTTCAGATATTTCAACCGAAATGCTTTATCCTATACTACCCGTTTATCTTACACAATATCTTAAAACAAGCGGAAGCATTGTTGGAATTATTGAAGGTATTGCACAAGCAACACAAAATATTATCCAGGGACTTTCAGGATATCTTTCAGATAAATGGCAAAGAAGAAAGCCAATTGCGCTTATTGGTTATATTCTTTCTGCTGTATCAAAGCCTTTTATTGGCGTTGCAATTTCATGGCCGGGAGTTTTGGCGGCGCGGTTTTCAGATCGTCTTGGAGCAGGAACCCGTGCCGCACCACGTGATGCACTTATCGCTTCTTCGGTTGCAGAAGAAAACAAAGGAAAGGCATTTGGGCTGGAAAGCATTGGAGATAATTTAGGCGCTTTTATCGGGCCAATTATTACGGTATTACTTTTTTTTACACTTCAACTTGGCATTCGTTATATTTTTTACCTCTCAATAATTCCAGGTCTGTTGTCTGTTTTAATGATTTTTTTGGTGAGAGAAAAAAAGAGCGCAATTGTAAAATCAAAAATCAATATACGGTTAGTGCAATTTCCAAAAGCATATTGGAAATATCTAATCGTTACTGCCATATTTGGAATTGGCAATTCAAGTAATTCATTTCTTATTCTTCAAATAAAAGATAAAGGGCTTTCGCTTGTTGATACAGTTCTTGTATATGCTATGTTTAATTTAATGGCTGCGCTTATTTCCTATAATGCAGGCTCTGTATCTGATAAAGCAGGGAGAAAACCTGTGTTGTTAATCTCATTTATTATTTTTCTTATCTCCTATATTGGGTTTGCTTTTGCTTCTAACATTTTATTCATCGCTATTTTTTTTATTTTTTATGGATTATTCCAGGGAATATTCAGATCAGTTGGAAAATCTTTTGCCGCTGATTTTGTGCCCGGAAACCTAAGGGCGAGCAGCATAGGCTGGTATTCTACTGTTGTTGGATTATCAGGGCTTACAGCAAGCATTATAGCAGGCTTACTCTGGGATAAAATCAGCCACACTGCAGTCTTTATTTATGGTGCCTTTTTTTCTTTTACGGGAATTATTTTTTTATTGATTTTAATTCCAAACAAAAGAATAAGATTATTCGAATAGTTCTGCTACAGTTTTAATTGCATTATAAATCAGATGTTCGTTTATTTTAAAATCTTTACTGAATATTAAAACTTCTTTGAGACATCTTATAATTAGACAAGTTCCTACCTGAAAATTTTTATTCCCGGATGCAGGAATTGCTTTTGCTGTAGTAAAAGCAATGCTGTAAGATGTGAACATCTAAATTTCAATTTTTATTTTTAATTATTACATTCACATTTATAAAAATTTAATGCTATGATCAAATTAATGGTTATCGGCAATCTTGGAAAAGATTGTACAGTAAACACAGTAAACGGCAAAAATGTTATCAACTTTAGTGTTGCACATACAGAAAAATTTAAAGATAGTTCCGGTGCTCAGCGCGAGAAAACCATTTGGGTTGAATGCGCTTACTGGACAGATCGTACCGGCATTTCTCCGTATCTTAAAAAAGGTCAGCAGGTGTATGCAGAAGGTTCACCCGAAGTACGCACGTATCAAACCAATGATGGAAAAAGTGGCGCATCATTAACCATGCGTGTGCAAAGCGTACAATTACTCGGTAATAAGGGTGAAACTGGAGGCACATATCCAGCACAGGAAAGAAGCTACTCAAATACAAATAATGGCAACGCTTATTCAAATCAAAATGCAAACACATCAAATGCTGATGATATAAACGATGCAAACGATGATCTTCCGTTCTAAAAAATTTTATACTTAAAAAAGACGGTTCAGCACCGTCTTTTTTATTTGAATTAAGTTACCCGTTCAATGTATACAATGCATTCATTATTGAAAAACGGCAGCACATCTGTTATCTTGCAGCATGGAAAAAAATTTTTCTTACACATCTTTATACAACTTCACATACAATATTTTTAAACACATTGGCTGCAATAATTCAGATGCAACAACAGCCACCAAAACCTTGCTGGCAGCGGATTTGCGCGGCATTGACAGTCATGGTGTAGCGCGGCTTTCAGGTTATGTAAGATTATGGCAGGCGAAAAGAATTAACAGCAATCCAAACATAAAAATCATTCATGAAACTATATCTACCGCCACTGTTGATGGCGATGCAGGATTAGGTTTGGTAGTTGCACCGCATGCTATTCAAATCGCAATAAAAAAAGCAGAACACGCTGGCACAGGTTGGGTGAGTGTATGCAACAGCAATCATTTTGGTATTGCAGGTTATCATGCAATGATGGCGTTAGAAAAAGATATGATTGGTATTGCGATGACGAATGCAAGTGCTTTAGTTGCGCCAACATTTAGTATTGAAAGAATGCTTGGCACGAATCCGATTGCTGTTGCAATTCCTGCAGATAAACAGCCGGCATTTGTTGCCGATTTTGCAACAACAACTGCAGCCAATGGCAAGCTTGAAATTTTGCAAAGAAAAAAAGAAGATGCACCATTAGGTTGGGTGCAGGATAAAAATGGAAATGCCTCAACCAATGCAAACGAATTAAAACAGGGTGGTGCTTTATTGCCGCTTGGAAGTGATAAAGAACATGGTTCGCACAAAGGTTATGCATTGGGTAGTATTGTTGATATTTTTTCGGCAGTGTTTAGCGGCGCGAGTTATGGACCATGGGCGCCGCCATTTCCTGCATATGTGCCTATTCCTGAAAATATGCCGGGCAAAGGTTTAGGGCATTTTTTTGGTGCGATGAGAATTGATGCATTCAGACCTGCAGACGATTTTAAAAAACATATTGATAACTGGATTGAGCGTTTTAGAAGAGCAAAACCTGCTGCCGGTTATGACAAAGTTTTAATACCCGGAGACCCGGAAAGAGAAATGGAAGAAATAAGAATAAAAGAAGGAATTCCTGTTGTTGAAAGTGTGGTGGAAGAATTAAAAACTTTAGCGAAGCAGTTTAATATTGAAACAGAATTTTAAATTTCATTATCGCTTTCTGCACCTTCAATTTCATCGGTGCTTTCATCTGCACTTTCTTCTGTATTTTCTTCTAAAGCAGCTTCCTCACCTTCTTCACTAAAGCCATCTATTTTTTGAGGCAGTTCATATTTTTCTTCAATGTCAACAAACTTTTTTCCGAGCAAACTGCGTGTGCCGTACTGTTGCGGGCCAATGCCTTCTGTTCTTGATGTTGCAGGATAAATTATTTTACTGCTTTCTTCTTTTGCAACGTTTATCAACTCCACTAAAAAAGTCCAGTTCTTTGTAAAATCATATACATAAATAAATTTCTGGTTGGTATCGCGAATTTCGCTGCCGATAGTTGTATCAGCCATTATTAACGGTTCAACTTTATACTCCTTATCATATTTTTCAAAAGAAATTTCTCTGCCGCGCTGCCAGTAATCATTACTGCGGTAAAATGTTGCCTGGTGCTTATTATCAAACTCGTATGCTTTAAGAATTGCATTATGCAAATCAAGAAAAGTTTGCGTGTGTTTAATCACTATATCTCTGTACACAGCGTCATCATCTTCGTAATATGCTCTGAATTTTAAAACTGCCATTATATAAGAATTACTTAATCAAATATCTTATTAATAATTAATTTTTGTACTTCGTTATAAGCAAATAATATGCGACTATTGTAAATTATTTAAACAGATTATTGAAAAGTACGAACAATTAATTATTGTAAGCGATTGGCAACATAATGAAAAAAATTATTATTGCTGCATTTAGTTTACCCAACGGGAAAAAGATTTAGTTCTTTGGCTTTTTGTATCATAAATTTATATGCCTCATTATATGCATTCGGGATAATTCCATCAAGTATTGCTTCGCGAATCGCATCTTTAATAACACCAATTTTTTTACCGGGTTTTAAACCAAACGTCTGCATAATTATTTCGCCGGTAATTGGTGGCTGCCAGTTGCGCACCTTATCTTTTTCTTCTACTTCAATCAGCCTTTTTCTTACTATTTCAAAGTTATTTAAATAGCGCCGCACCTTGGCTTTATTTTTACTCGTGATGTCTGCCTGGCAAAGCATCATCAATGCATCAATATCGTCACCTGCATCAAATAATAAACGTCGCACTGCACTATCGGTTATATTTTCTTTTGTAAGACTGATGGGTCGCAAATGCAATGCAACCAACTTTTGTACAAGGCGCATTTTTTCGTTCTGCGGCAATTTTAGTTTTGCAAAAATTTTAGGAACCCATTTCGCACCGAGCGCTTCGTGACCATGAAACGTCCAGCCATGTTCTGCATCAAAACGCTTTGTTGCAGGTTTTGCAATATCATGCAACAATGCAGCCCATCGTAACCACAAATCATCTGTGTGAGCAGCAATATTATCAAGCACCTGCAATGTGTGCGAGAAATTATCTTTATGCCCAATACCATCAATATATTCAGCACCCTGCAATGCGAGTAACTGCGAAAAAATAAATTTTAATAATCCTGATTGTTGTAAAAGATGCCAGCCTGCAGAAGGTTTTTCAGCAAGCATTATTTTATTCAGTTCATCTGTAATGCGCTCCTGCGAAATAATTTTTATGCGTTCTGCATTTGATACTATCGCATCGAACGTTTGTTTTTCAATTGTAAAACCAAGTTGTGTTGCAAAACGAACAGCACGCATCATGCGCAACGGGTCATCACTAAAAGTTTTTGAAGGCTCTGATGGTGTTTTAATAATTTTTTCCTGCAGATGTTTTATGCCATCAAAATTATCAATCACATCACCGGAAATTTTTTTATGCAGTTCAATAGCGAGCGTATTAATAGTAAAATCTCTTCTTAATAAATCATCTTCGAGCGTACCTGATTCTACTTCCGGTTTACGGCTATGATGTTTATAACTTTCTTTTCTTGCACCAACAAATTCAATTTCAAAATCGGGTAATTTAATTTGTGCGGTTCCAAAATTTTTAAAGTATGCAACAGTTGGTTTTGGATTAAATAATTCTGCAACATAATGTGCTAGTTCAATCGCATCGCCCACACACATAATATCCGCATCTTTGTTTGGTCTGTTTAATATTTTATCACGAACAAAACCACCAATTAAGTAACAAGGCAATTTTAACTTCTCAGCCGCCTTTGCAATTTTTTTGAATGTAAATAATTCTTTTTCGCTGAACTCAATTTGCATGCGTGCAAATATAACGTTCAAAGAACAGTGGTATTTTATTCAAACTCAAGTTCACGGCTAAAATATTCCCAATCAAATAAAATATAATCGGGATGAACTAATCTTTGCAGAATATTCTTATCAGATAAAAATTTCTTATCCGGATTGCTTCTCTGTTTTTTTGTTCTCCCGTGTATGGCTATAAGTGAAGGTATTTTTCGGGAAACGTGGTTGGCAACTTTCATGGTTCACATTTATGTGGTTGAAAATTTCAAAAACCGTGCAATAAGAAACGACTGATAAAAATTTACGGAAATTATTCTCTAATTATTTCAGGCTTACCATTGTTCCATTTGATAATTGAAGAAGGCTGAGCGGCTGTTAATTCGTCTTGCCTGTATTGTACAACATAATCCACACCTTGGTTTATTATTTTATTAATTGATGAAAAATTGCCTGCTGCAGAATCACCACTTATGTTAGCCGATGTACTAACAATCGGTTTGCGAAAACGCTTTATTAAATGCCTGCAAAATTCATCTTTGCAAATGCGGATGGCAACCGAGCCATCTTGATTACAAACATTTTGTGCAAGACCAAGTGCATGTTCATAAATAACAGTAGTAGGCTTTTTTGTTGTTTGCAAATAATCAAATACGCTTAAATCAGGAGCGGCTGTATAATGCAGAATATCTTTTTCTTCAGCAACAAGCACTACAAAACTTTTATGCTGAGGTCTTTGCTTAAGGGCAATAATTTTTTCAACGGCGTTCTCATTTGTTGCATCGCACCCAATGCCCCAAACTGTATCCGTTGGATATAAAATAATTCCACCACTTTGCAAAATATGCAAACATTTTTCTACATCATTTTTAAATAATTCTTCAGGCATTTTTAATCGTTGCTAAAAGTTGTTCGGTTTTAATATCAAGTGCACATTTAAAATGCTTTTCGGGGCACACGCGTCTTCCATGCGTTGTACATGGTCTGCAATACAGCGCCTCATCTTTTTCAACAACAAAACTTTTATCGCTTAATGGTGTGTAGCCAAACCATGTAACAGTTGAACAAAATATTGCAGTAACCGGCGCATTCATGGCAGATGCGAGATGCATCGGCGCAGAATCATTTACATAATTCATTTTTGCATTTTGCATGAGTGCTGCTGATTCAAGAAAACTTAATTCGCCACATAAATTAATGATTGATTTTTCCTGCAAAGCATTTTTAATTTCGTCACACAAAATTTTATCTGATGCAGCTCCAATTAAAAATATTTTTATATCGTTTGATAACAGTTTCAAAAATTCAATCCATTTTTCTTTTGGATATTGTTTTGTAAACCAAACTGATGTTGGTGCAACGCAGATGTAGTTGATAGTTTCCAGTTTCCGGTTTTCAGTTTCCGGTTTTTCGCGAAGCACATTTGACGATTCGCTATTCACCATTGGCCATTCACCATTCACGATTTCCTCCGCTTTTTTATAATCATCTTTTGATGGATACAATTTTACTCTCGCGGGCTTATCACTTGTAAAATGTTTTATTAAAGAAAGATTGCGTTGCACTTCATGCACTGGATTTTCTTTTGTGCCGATGATATGTTTCACTTTTACATGAAACAAAAAACTTAAAGGGTTTTTATCAAACCCAATTTTTTCTTTTGCTTTTGAAAATGCAGTTAATAAACCTGTTGAAAAAAATCGTTGCACGTTAATTACTTTATCATACTTATTTTTTTGTATGATTTTAAGCAATGCCAAAAGATTCTTTGTTTTACCTTCTTTCTTATTCCAAATCAAAACCTCATTTAAATAAGGATGGTGTTGCAACAAACCTTCATTGCCTTTGCGTAATAAAAAATCAATTTGTGCGTCGGGAAAATCTGCATGTAATTTTTCTATTAACACAGTTGCGAGAATTACGTCCCCAATAAATGCGGTTTGTATAATGAGAATTTTTTGCATGAGCATCGCAAAGTTATCTGTTCAATTATAAACCTATAAGGTCTTATAATTTCGGCTTTTAAAATCACACACAGTAAAGACCTTATAGGTTTTATCTTCGCAAAAAATTTTAATAATGGAATTGCAATCGCTGATACTTGAAGCATGGAATAACCGCGAATTAATCAAAGAAAAAAAATATGCTGATGCTGTTAAAGCAGTTATTGAAGAAGTTGATAACGGCAGACTGCGTACTGCATCACCAACAGAAAATGGATGGATTGTAAATGAATGGATAAAGCAGGCGATACTTTTATATTTTGGTGTGCAACCTATGCAAACATGGAGCATGCCCCCATTTGAATTTTACGACCGCATTGAACTGAAAAAAAATTTTAAAGATTTAGGTGTAAGAGCTTTACCAGGTGCTATTGCACGTTATGGTGCATACATTGCAAAAAACGTTGTGCAAATGCCAAGCTTTATTAACATCGGCGCTTATGTTGATGAAGGCACCATGGTTGATACATGGGCAACTGTTGGCAGTTGTGCGCAGATTGGAAAAAATGTTCATTTAAGCGGCGGCGTGGGTATTGGTGGTGTACTTGAACCTTTGCAGGCAACCCCTGTAATTGTTGAAGATGGCTGTTTTATCGGCAGCAGAAGCATTGTAGTAGAAGGTGTGATTATAGAAAAAGAAGCGGTGCTTGGGGCTAACGTTGTGCTTACACAATCAACAAAAATTATTGATGTTACAAAGTCTGCTCCACTTGAATATAAAGGTCGTGTGCCTGCAGGCAGCGTTGTAATTCCCGGCACTTATAATAAAGATTTTCCTGCAGGTTCTTTTGGTGTGAGTTGTGCGCTAATTATCGGCAAGCGCAAACCCAGCACTAATCTTAAAACAAGTTTGAATGATGCTTTGAGAGATTTTAATGTGAGTGTGTAAACCCCAACCACTAAAGAGGAACTTATATCTATATTCAATTTCTAAAACATAATTTCTCTGCAGTAATTTACCGATACCTTTCCATCATTCACCTACATTTAAATTTATAAAACCTACTTCTGCTTTTAAGCTATTAAAAGCCGCCATACTTTTGTTTTATCAAAGAAAAAATAAAATGGAAAATGATGATATAAAAAAATACCAGGAAGAAAACCAGCAAGATGTTAACAGCCGGCACGGTCATAATCACATGTTTGGCGGATTAATATTAATTGCCGCCGGTGGTTTGCTCCTGGCAAGAAGATTGGGCGCCTATATTCCAGACTGGCTTTTAAGCTGGCAAATGTTTTTAATTGCAATTGGTTTATTAATATGCTTTAAAAGTAATTTTAGAAATGCCGGCGGCTTCATCATGATATTGGTGGGCAGCGCTTTTTTAATCGGTGATATAATACCAAACATAAACATACAGGATTTTATATGGCCAGGTATCCTGATTATAATTGGCATTTTTTTCATAATAAAACCACGTACAAATATTCCACGAAATAAACACTGGAGAAAATGGGAAGATTACCGAACGCAGCAATTTAATCAACCCGAGTATTCATCACCTGATATAAAAGATAGCTCAGAATTTATAGAAATAAATGCTGTATTCGGTGGGGTAAAAAAGATTGTTCTTTCAAAAAATTTCAGAGGTGGTGAAATAAACACATTCATGGGCGGTGCAGAAATTAATCTTCAGCAGGCAGATATAAAACAAACAGTTTCACTTGAAGTAAATAATGTATTCGGCGGCACTAAAATTATTATTCCTTCTAACTGGGATATAAGAAATGAAGTAACAGCAGTATTTGGTGGTGTTGAAGATAAACGCAGCATTAACCTGCCGACACCTGATGTTACAAAATCAGTTGTATTAAGAGGAACCTGTGTATTTGGCGGAATAGAAATAAAAAATTTTTAACAACACAATTGTCCAAAAAGAAATGTTTCGATTAATATATACGAATGCGTGATAAATTTTAAGCGCAAAACAGAAACATTCACTTAAATAAGAAAATTAAAAACTACACACATGAAATGGTATCTGGCAAAACTGGTTTA
>JAICKT010000299.1 GCA_025927795.1 Parafilimonas sp.
AATATAGCGACCGCCGAGCGCAAAAAATCGCATTTTATACAGGACACAACGGCAAACAGTCCGGTGACCCAGCTAAGCTTGCACGGGCGCTAATCAAAATAACGAATGAAGAAAAACCACCGCGTCGCTTCATTGCAGGCGCAGATGCCATTACAACTGCAGAGCAGGTAGTCGCAACGCTTCAGCAACAACTCAACGCTTATCGTGAGCTGTCAAGTTCTCTTAATTATAATAATGTTTAGAAAGCAACAGATGAAATGTAAGTAGTATAAAACCTGACAGGTTTGTTTGCAAATAAGTGAGATAAACTGTAATCAAATCTGTCAGGTTAGTTGATAGAACAATAAAAATAAAACAATGCAAAAAGTTACATTGAATAACGGCATTGAAATGCCCATCCTCGGCTTTGGCGTTTTCCAGGTAAAAGATTTAGATGAATGCGAAAGAAGTGTTGTTGATGCAATTGAAACAGGTTATCGTTTAATTGATACAGCACAATCTTACGGCAATGAAGAAGCAGTTGGGAAAGCAATAAAAAGAAGTGGTGTTGCAAGAGAAGATTTATTTATCACTACAAAACTCTGGATTCAAAGCAACAGTTATGAAGGAACGAAAAAAGCATTTGAAAATTCATTAAAAAAATTACAGTTAGACTATCTCGATTTATATCTTATTCATCAACCATTCGGAGATGTTTATGGCGAATGGAGAGCAATGGAAGAGTTATATAAAGAAGGAAAAGTTAAAGCAATTGGTGTAAGTAATTTTCAACCCGACCGGCTGATTGATTTGATTATTCACAACGAAATTGTTCCGGCAGTTAATCAAATTGAAACGCATCCATTTTATCAGCAAATTGAAACACAAAAATTTTTACAGGAAAATAATGTGCAGATAGAAAGTTGGGGACCATTTGCCGAAGGCAAGAACAATCTCTTTCATAATGAATTGCTCGCGTCAATTGGAAAGAAGTATAATAAATCAATTGCACAGGTTGTAATTCGCTGGCTTACACAAAGAGGTGTAGTTGCTATTCCAAAATCAGTGCACAAAGAACGAATGGAGGAGAACTTCAACATCTTCGATTTTGAATTAAGTGCTGATGACTTAGAAGCGATTAAAACATTAGACACAAATGCAAGTCTCTTCTTCGACCACCGTGACCCTGCAATGGTAAAATGGTTGGGAGAAAGAACACTGGATAATTAATTCACACAAAAAATTAGAATATGCAAAAAAGAATATTAGGTAAGAGTGGCTTAGAAGTATCTGCACTCGGTCTGGGGTGTATGGGCTTAAGTTTTGGATATGGTATTTCAATAGAAAAAGACGATGCCATTAAATTGATTCGTACGGCTTTTGAACGGGGAGTTACTTTCTTTGACAGCGCAGAAGCATACGGACCATTCGCCAACGAAGAATTACTTGGTGAAGCATTAGAACCATTTCGCAATGAAGTGGTGATTGCAACAAAATTCGGTTTCAAAGAAGGTAAAACATCGTTAGGCACAGATAGTAGCCGTGAAAACATAAGGTCAATGACTGAAGCAGCACTCAAGCGATTAAGAACAGACGTTATTGATTTACTCTATCAGCATCGTGTTGACCCTAACGTACCTATTGAAGATGTTGCCGGAACAGTGAAAGATTTAATCAGAGAAGGGAAAGTAAAACACTTTGGTTTATCAGAAGCCGGCATTAAAACTATTCGTAAAGCACATGCTGTGCAACCTGTTACTGCGCTGCAAAGCGAATACTCACTTTGGTGGCGGGAACCTGAACAGGAAATACTTCCAACACTTGAAGAGTTAGCAATTGGTTTCGTTCCATTTAGTCCTTTAGGGAAAGGTTTTCTTACAGGAAAGATTGATGAGAACACTTCATTCGATAAGAATGATTTTAGAAACACTGTCCCCCGTTTTTCAGAAGAGAATCGAAAAGCAAACCAGGTGTTGGTTGATTTATTAGGCAGAATTGCAAAAGATATGAATGCAACTTCTGCACAAATCGCATTAGCATGGTTGCTTGCACAAAAGCCGTGGATTGTTCCTATTCCAGGCACCACAAAATTGCATCGCCTGGAAGAAAATCTTGCATCAGTGGAAATTACACTCAGCCCATATGATCTCAAAGAAGTTAATGACGCAGTTTCTAAGATTGAAGTGCAGGGCGTTCGCTATAGTGAAAAGGCGCAAAAAATGATTGACCGTTAGGCTTTAAAAATCAATGAAAAATAACAACTACAAAGTAACATTATGAAAAAAGTAATTGTTGTAATTGGAGCCGGTTCAATCGGTCAGGCGATTGCAAGACGGGTTAGCGCAGGCAAACAAGTCTTGCTCGCTGATTTACGACAGGAAAATGCTGATGCTGCTGCAAAAACTTTAAGCGATGCGGGCTTCGAAGTAACTACTGCATCAGTTGATGTATCGTCACGCGATTCTGTTCATACGCTTGTTGAAAAAGCAACGTCTCTAGGTGAAGTGTTTGGCGTTATACATGCTGCTGGTGTTTCTCCATCACAAGCTTCACCTGAAACAATTCTTAAAGTTGACCTTTACGGAACAGCATTAGTGTTAGAAGAATTTGGAAATGTGATCGCAAATGAAGGTTCCTGCGTCGTCATTGCTTCTCAATCCGGGCACCGCTTACCACCGCTTTCAGTTGAACAAAATAAAGCACTTGCAACAACGCCGGTTGAGGAATTATTAAAACTTCCTTTCCTTCAGTTAGACCAGGTAAAAGATTCTCTGCATGCTTACCAGCTTTCGAAGCGTGGCAACTCATTACGTGTAATGGCTGAAGCAGTGCGTTGGAGCAAACGTAATGCAAGAGTGAATACTATTAGCCCCGGAATTATAATTACTCCGCTTGCAAACGATGAATTAAAAGGTCCGCGTGGTGATGGTTATAGAAAAATGATTGAAGCATCTACAGCAAAACGTGCAGGTACACCTGATGAAGTTGGAACTGTTGGAGCGTTGCTGATGGGCACTGACGGCGCATTTATTACCGGCAGCGATTTTCTAATGGATGGGGGCGTAACGTCTGCCTATTGGTTTGGCGACTTGGCTCCGAAATAAAAAATGAATTTATTCAATAACAAACTTCTAAATAAAAACAACATGAAAACAAAAATTCTCGGACTGTTTCTATTAATTATGAGCGTGCAATCGTCCTATGCACAACAACCACCAACAGAATCAATTAAAACTTCCACAAACAACACACCTGAACAACAGGAAGTAATCAATCTTTCAAAACAAAAATGGCAATGGATGTCTGATAAAAATGTAGACTCTTTAGGCGTTTTGTTTGATGATAAAGCCATGTTTATTCACATGGGCGGAAGCTGGGGAAAAGAGCAGGAAATTAATACCATTAAAGGTGGCGGTATTTGGTACAAAAAAGCAGAAGTTTATGCTGTTATCGTGAATATGTTTGGCAACACAGCCATATTGCTGAACGACATTGATTTGGTTGCTGAAGTTGGAGGGCATGAAGTCACCAATCCCTTTATGGTAACTGAAGTTTATATCAAAGAAAACGGGAAATGGAAGATGGGCTCGCTCACTTTTTCACACCTGATGAGACCTGTTAAACTGAATAATAATAAAGATAGTAGTCAGCAGCAGCAGCATTAAGAAACTTAATCAATAATGACTTATTGAAATGAAAAGCGCAATATTTATTTTACTCATCATTGCCTCGGCATATCGTCTGGTTGTTCAAATGCTCAATCTATGCCATTGAAAAAAATATTAATTGTGTATTTGTCATGAACAAATAACACAAAGGCAATTGCGGAAATCATTCAAAAAAATGTGGGCGGAACATTAGTTGCACTTGAATTAAAAAAGCCATACCCGGAAAACTATAAAACTACCGTACAACAAGTAGTTGATGAAAATGCAAGCGGCTACTTAGCACTTTTTATACAATTCATCTGCTATAAGAAAAGACTTTTCTTTTCTTATAAACCTCCGCACTTATTGATTTTGCAGGCTTTAAAGTAAAAGTTAATTAAATAGTCTGTCGGGATGACTGGATTCGAACCAGCGGCCCCCACGTCCCGAACGTGATGCGCTACCGGGCTGCGCTACATCCCGAAACCCTGCAAACTTATTCTATCTTTAAAAAATTTTAAAAATAAAACAATGGATGAATTATAATCATTCACATTTATACAATTGATGTATGTTTCGCTTGATTACTTATGCATTAATAACTTCTGCAATAGCAAACTTTTTTAATTAAAGCGGTTTCATCATCAGCTTTATATTGCTGATAATTTATTTTACAATCAACTGTGCAAAATATTTTACTGTTCTCACCAATTGGCTTACATAACTCATTTCATTATCGTACCAGCTTACTGTTTTTATTAATTGCTGATCGCCAACAGTAAGAACTTTTGTTTGCGTTGCATCGAATAAAGACCCATAATACATGCCTACAATATCACTGCTTACAATTTCATCTTCAGTATAACCAAAGCTTTCGTTAGAAGCAGCTTTCATTGCGCCGTTAACTTCATCAACCGAAACTTTTTTATTTAATAAAGTGGTAAGTTCGGTTAACGAACCTGTTAATACAGGAACGCGCTGTGCAGTTCCATCAAGTTTTCCTTTTATTTCAGGAATAACTAAACCAATTGCTTTTGCTGCGCCCGTGCTGTTAGGAACAATGTTTTGCGCTGCAGCTCTTGCTCTGCGTAGATCACCTTTCGGATGCGGTGCATCCTGGGTGTTTTGATCATTTGTATAAGCATGAACAGTCGTCATTAATCCTGCAATAATTCCAAAATCATCATTCAGTACTTTTGCCATTGGCGCCAAACAATTGGTTGTACAAGATGCGCAACTTATTATTTTTTCAGAGCCATCAAGTATATTATGATTTACATTAAAAACAATTGTTTTTAAATCGCCGGTTGCTGGTGCAGAAATTACAACGCGTTTTGCACCTGCTTTTAAATGTGCCTCAGCTTTTGTTTTGTCTGCAAAAAATCCTGTACATTCCAATACTACATCCACATCATGTTCACCCCATGGAATTTGCGAAGGATCTTTCTGTGCATAGATTTTTATTTCATGTCCTTCTACAGTTATTGAATTTTCTGAGAATGTAACATTTTTTCCAAACCCGCCTTGCGCACTATCATATTTTAAAAGATGTGCTAATACCTTGGGGCTGGTTAAATCATTTATAGCAACCACATCAATTCCTTCCATTTCAAAAATTTGCCGATAAACCAAACGACCAATTCTTCCAAATCCATTTATTGCAACTTTTACTGTGCTCATAACGAATAAATTTTTTGAGACCGCAAATTTACGAGGTTTAGGTGAATGTGTTCTTTTAAAACTGCTACTGATACAAGTTAAACTTTGTTCATTACCTAAGTGCGATTATCTTTGCGCTCCTGTTAGACGGCCGGTTCGTCTATCGGCTAGGACATCTCCCTTTCACGGAGGAAAGACGGGTTCGATTCCCGTACCGGCTACCAAGGAAAGGTTAAGTTTGAAACCCCATGTTTAGTAATAAATGTGGGGTTTTGTTTTAAAGCTATTATTGATTATAAGTTCACTGTCTTACAAATTTTTTCTAATAATCAATAAAGATTAAACCTATCATGCACATTAATAGTTGCGGCTTTTATTGGCATTAATTCTTGTTAT
>JAICKT010000392.1 GCA_025927795.1 Parafilimonas sp.
TGCGCTTCGTAACACAGCCTTATGAATTATATTTTTGTATGACGGGCGTTGGTATAGCATGGAGCAGTATTCTTTCTATGCCATATGCAATGCTTGCCGGCGCTTTGCCGGAAGATAAAATCGGCGTATATATGGGCATATTTAATTTCTTTATTGTGTTACCAGAAATTATTGCTTCACTTTTTTTTGGATGGATAATGGAACGCTTGTTAAACAACAATCGCATGCTCGCTGTGCAAATTGGCGGTGTAATGATGATTCTTGCAGGTATAATTTGCTATGCAATTGTAAGCGAAAGAAAAAATGAGAGGATTGATGAAGACGAAGTTGCACTGCTGGAGATAAGAGAAGAAAGAAGTGTGTAACGGTCAGACGCTTTTGAAGCGTCAAACCGATAATTCAATTTCAAATCATTTATTTAAAAAATTAATTGTGATAAGAAAGCTTTTTTATTTTTTACTTTTTACATTTTGTATTTTTAAATTATCGGCACAAAACATTGAAGTATATCCAACGCATTGGTGGATTGGAATGAAAAATCCAAACCTGCAATTGATGATTCGTTCAACCAATATTGCAGAAAAAATTCCAATGATAAAAATGACTGCTGCAGGAGTAGAAATAGCAGATGGAATTACGTTAAAACAAATTGAGCGTGTTGAAAATCCTAATTATATTTTTCTTGATTTAGTAATTGATAAAGACGCAAAAGCAGGCAAACGTGTTTTTAATTTTGGAACAAGTTCAAATAAAATAAGTATAGATTATGAACTGAACGAAAGAAGAAAAGGAAATGGTACTCTATATGCGCAAGGCGTTACTTCATCAGACTTTATTTATTTATTAATGCCTGATCGTTTCAGCAATGGTGATACAACAAATGATCACGTCTCCGGCATGAGAGATCAATCATTAAACCGCGATTCTATTTTTTTACGTCATGGCGGCGATTTACAGGGTGTGATCAATCATCTTGATTATTTAAAAAACCTCGGTGTTACAACTTTATGGATGACGCCGGTGATTGAAAACGATATGCCGAATCGAACAGAGCATGGTTATGCATTTACCAATCATTATAAAATTGATCCGAGAATTGGTGGTGAAAAAGCTTACCTGCAATTAAGCGATGAAGTGCATAAACGCGGAATGAAATTAATTCAGGATGCAGTGTACAATCATATTGGATTGTATAATTTTTTAGTACAGGATCCACCATCAAAAGATTGGTTGCATCAATGGCCACAATTCACACAAACAAATTACAAAGATCAACCATTATTCGATCCGCACGCTGCACGATCAGACATAAAAAAAATGAGCGATGGCTGGTTCACACAACAGATGCCGGATTTAAATCAATCAAATCCCTTAGTTGCAAATTTTTTAATTCAACATGCGATTTATTCTGTGGAAGAATTTGGTGTGGATGGCTGGCGCATCGATACATATATTTATAATGATTTGAATTTTATGAATCGCTGCAACAAAGCGCTCACAGATGAATATCCGCACATAACAATGTTTGGCGAAGTATGGGTTCATGGTACCGCAAACGAAGCTTACTTCGCACAAAATAATATCAACACAAAATTTAAAAGCAACTTACAGGGTGTTACAGATTTTCAATGTTTGTTTTATGGTATTCAGCCTGCATTGATGGAACCTTTTGGATGGACAAATGGCGTGAACAAATTGTATGAAACATTGAGCAATGATTTTTTATATGTTGATCCAACACGCAATGCTATCTTCTTAGATAATCATGATTTAAGCCGATGGTATTCTGTTGTAGATAGCAATTTGCAAAAAGATAAAATGGGTTTTGAATGGTTGTTAACTGAACGTGGCGTTCCGGAAATGTACTATGGAGATGAAGTACTAATGGGTGGGGTAACTAATCCTGATGGTTGGGTGCGGTTAGATTTTCCAGGCGGCTGGAATGGAGACTCTGTAAATGCATTTACAGGAAAAGGATTAACACAGGATCAATTATCTGTTCAATCATTAATAAAAACACTGGCTAATTTCAGAAAAAATTCTTCTGCATTAAAAACAGGAAAGCTAATGCAATACATTCCTGTTGATGGTTTGTATGTTTATTTCCGGTATGATGAAAAACAAACTATCATGTGCATTATGAACACAAGTGATAAGCAGCAAACAGTTGATTTTTCAAAATATGCCGAAAGAACAAATGGATTTTCAACTGCTATTGATGTGCTAAATAATAAATCTTATAACACATCATCAACTATAACAATCGATTCAACACATAGTTTAATTTTTGAACTAAAGAAATAAAAAGGACTGCTTAACAATTGCAGTCCTCTTTATTTCTTTTATTTCCAATGTCCTTTTCTCCAATAATAACCACGACCACTATGTACCCATGTACCAGCTACCCAAACGCGATGACCTCTGGGTCTTACCCAATGACCATTACGATAAGCATATTTACCTCCGCGCCAGTACCAATCACCATCAATCCAAACATAACCAACCCCTGGTGCTGCAGGACGTGTATAATATGGAGCAGCGGGTTGTTCTCTAACAGTATAGCGCGTAGGTCCGCAACCACTAAATATTGCCATACCAATCATTAGCGCTAAAAGAAAAAATAATTTTTTCATTGTTAATAATTTAAATATTGAATAAGGTGAGCCAACAAATATGCCAGCACTAACATAGAGAGCTTAAAAAATGTATGTAGATTAATAATTAAATGCTAATACTTTTTAAAAGTATAAGTATTGTTGCTAATATTTCCCAATTAATAATTTACCGGCGAAACTGTGTAGCCTTGTTGCTTTAATAAATTGATAAGACCATTATCATTTCCTAAATGCCCGGCGCCTACGGCAAAGAATGCAGGCTGAAGCTTTGCCTGTTGAATGATTTCGGGTATCCATTTTTTATTGCGGTTGTTTAAAAGAAGAT
This sequence comes from Parafilimonas sp., assembly GCA_025927795.1. Taxonomy (GTDB): domain Bacteria; phylum Bacteroidota; class Bacteroidia; order Chitinophagales; family Chitinophagaceae; genus Parafilimonas. Next base: position 2,941 of record JAICKT010000392.1, read on the forward strand.
CATCATACTGCGAAAGTGCATCGTTTTCATTCAGCATCTTGCATAAAGCATCTAAATCTTTTTGCTTGTATAATGAAAGCAGTTGATTAAAACTTTTTTTTGTACTGTCAATATTATTTAATGTTTCTGCAAGCTCTTGTGCCTGGTCTTTGTAAGGTATTTCATCAAATATTTTTAGTTGATCATTTACATCTTCCAGCCCGTTTATTTGCATGTTGTTTGCCCTGGCGAGTTGTTGAAATTTTTGTTCCCAGGCTTCAGCACCTTTGCAACCTAACAGCGAAGGATAAATTAAACTTTCCAATAATTCCGGCTTCATGTTGTTCATCATGCTTAAAGACATGCCGGTTAATTTTTTAAACTGAACTTCAACCGAATCATACTCTTCTTCTGTTAATAATTGTTGCAGCGTAGTATCATTTTTCATTTTCATTTCCTGCATCATTGTCACCATCACAGAAGGATCATCAAGATTAATTTCGAGAAATAATTTTTTGGTTTGATAAAATCTTGCACGCAAAGTATCGCTCACTTTTATTTCATCCGGGCACATTAAATGAATGGTACCATACAAATAAGAAGGACTTGAAATACCCGGCCCTGTTATCTGCCACAGCAAAGTATTTTCTAATGGTGTTTGAGCGTTTGCAAAAAAATAAATTGCACAAAAACTTACTGCCGCAAAAATCTTCTTCATTAAAAATTCTTAATTATACAGCATATTAATTTAGAGATCCTTTACAACCTATCATAAGGCAAGAACAAAACACAACCACGCGTCGTCATGCCCAACCCGATTGGGCATCGCATAATTTTACTGTCATTACTTTTTGATTGTGGTGCACCAAATCTTTTCCCGACATGATGTTTTAGCCTTTTATATTTAAATCTGCGACCGTCACTTCGAAGAACGGGAAATCTTAGAAATGCAGGTTGTTTTTATTCGGTACAACTATTAAGTAAAACAAAGCTTATTTAATCATCATCATTATTTCTATGTTCTGCTCTTCTTCTTAATTCATCCAAAGGCATTGAAATCATTCTGCCAATTGGTTTCCCATCGCGATATGTAATCACTTTTATTTGTGTTGCATAGTTAGGAACACTTAATGGTTCTTTATAAACAGGATAAAATTTATCAGGATATGAA
>JAICKT010000269.1 GCA_025927795.1 Parafilimonas sp.
ATGTTGTGTCAATTATTGTAAATAATTATGATGACAGCAAAGGCAGTGTTACGCAAAAGATTTTTAATGTGCTTGATGCCTTGAAATAATTGCAACCTGTTATGGCAAGCGTGCTACTAATTTCTCAGGCAATATTTTCAAAATAAAATAAATGAGTTTCCATTTAAAACCGGGTACGATAATAAATCGCTTTGGTATGGGCACAATTGCTTTCGCAATGAAGGAAGGTTCAAGCATAAGTGACTCAGTCAAATTTAAACCTGCAGTCATTTTACTGCGAATATAACCGGCTACAATAACGTGCACACTTATGTTTCTTGAAAAAAGATATTGCCGCAAGCCAGCCATGTATTGTGTAAAGGCTGATTTAGTACTGCCATAAATAAAATTGCTTTTTCTTCCTCTTACTCCCGAAAGCGATGAAAGCCCGATAATCTTTTCAAGCTGCATATTATTTGTATCAGCAACAATAATATTTAAAATAGAAACAGCGCCGCAGTAGTGCACTTTCATCATTCTGAAACAACTTTCCCAATCATGTATTGCAGCTTCATTATTTTTTAAAAATCCTGCTGCATATAAAACGACGTTTGGTTTGCAGGGAAGATTATCATAAAACTGTTGATGTGTATCAAAAGCAATTGCATCAAAATACAAAACAGTAACATCTTTTAAAAAATCTTGTTGCTGAACAAATGTATTCAGCGCATCTGTACTTCTTGATGCCGCTATCACTTTATATCCTGCTTTAACATACAGCTTGATAGCTTCTTTAGCCACATCAGAATTGGCGCCAAGTATAAGAACAGTTTTATTTGGCTGCATAATTATTACTTATCGATAATCGCAGTTGCTTCTATCTCTATCAAATAATCTTTTTCAATCAAGCCTTTTACTTCAATCATGGAAGTACAGGGTTTTATCTCGCTGAAAAACTCGCCGTGTGCTTTACCATATTCTTCCCAACGTGAAATATCTGTAACAAACATTCTTGTGCGAACAACATCTTTTAATGTTGCACCAGCACGTTGCAAAATCTTTTCTATTTTTTGTATGATGTGTTTTGTTTGAAGATATGCATCATTAACGCCAACAGTTTTTCCTTCATCATCAATGGCAACAGTACCCGTAACTTCAATTACATTGTTGATTTTTACAGCGCGGCTGTAACCAACAATATCTTCCCACTTAGCGCCGGATGAATAATTGGTTCGCATCTCATCTCAATTTACGGTTTACGATTTCGGGTTTACGATTTAATTTCAGGTTATTTTGATTAAACCTGACAGGTTTGTTTGTTGATTATTTTAAATGCTTAATAAAACCTGTCAGGTTATAAGCTGGCATTTATTTGCGCTTGATGGTTGACGATTCACCATTATCCATTCACCACTTAAATATCTGTTGCCTCACCATACGCAACAGCAGTTGCTTCCTTTACTGCTTCACTCATTGTTGGATGAGGATGGACAGCCTGCAAAATTTCATGACCGGTTGTTTCTAATTTTCTTGCAGTAACAACTTCTGCGATTAATTCAGTAACGTTATAACCAATCATGTGTGCACCTAAAAGCTCGCCATACTTTGCGTCATAAATCACTTTTACAAAACCTTCTGTAGCGCCGGCAGCAGTTGCTTTCCCGCTTGCCATAAAAGGAAATTTCCCAATCTTAATATTTATGCCAGCTTCTTTTGCAGCTTTCTCCGTCATACCAACACTTGAAATTTCAGGAGAACAATAAGTGCAACCCGGAATATTTCCATAATCCAATGGCTCTGGCTGATGCGATGTTTTCTTTTCAGTAAATGCAATATGCTCTGCAGCTACAATGCCTTCCCTGCTTGCTTTGTGTGCGAGTGCCTGGTTGGGTGTGCAATCGCCAATCGCATAAAAACCGGGAACATTTGTTTGTAAAAATTTATCTACTACAATTTTACCTCTGTCTGTTTTTATACCGGCTTCTTCCAAACCTAAATTTTCGACATTCGCAACAACACCAACAGCGCTTAATAAAATATCTGCTTCCAATGTTACGGTACTACCATCTTGTTTTTTTACGGTGGCACGAACACCAGCACCGGATGTATCCGCTTTTTCAACAGTAGCACTCGTCATTATTTCAATGCCTTGCTTTTTATATTGCTTTTCGAGTTCTTTAGAAATTTCTTCATCTTCAACAGGTACAATTCTCGGCATAAATTCAACTATGGTAACTTTTGTTCCCATACTGTTATAAAAATATGCGAACTCAGAACCGATAGCGCCGCTGCCAACAACAATCATACTCTTTGGTTGTTGTGGTAGAATCATTGCTTCACGATAGCCAATAATTTTTTTGCCATCTTGTTTTAAGTTTGGCAATTCACGGCTTCTTCCGCCTGTTGCAATAATGATGTATTTTGATTCAACAGTTTGTTTGTTGTTATCACTTCCGGTTACTTCAATTTTTCCTTTTGAAATAATTTTTGCGTTGCCCATTATCACGTCAATCTTATTCTTACGCATTAAAAATGCAACGCCTTTACTCATTTTATCGGCTACGCCACGACTGCGTTTTATCACTGCACCAAAATCCTGCTTTCCATCAACCACAGATAAACCATAACTGCTCGCATGTTTTATGTTTTCATAAACCTGGGCAGATTTTAATAATGCTTTTGTAGGAATGCAACCCCAGTTTAAACAAATGCCACCCAACAATTCTCTTTCTATGATTGCTGTTTTAAAACCTAATTGAGATGCGCGGATTGCTGCAGGATAACCGCCGGGTCCGCTTCCGATAACTATAACATCGTATGCCATAAAATTGTATTAATAAGTTTTACTGATGAATTACATCAGCGCGAAAATACTTTGTAAAAATTAATTACTGAATTGTTATAAACTAAACCTGCTGTAAACAAAAAACCGTACAACAGTACGGTAGTGAAATTAAAATTTTATTTCTTCTTCATGTGCATCAAAAAAATGAAATTCAGTAAAATAATAATCTGAGTTCGGCTTCACTTTAATTTTTGTTTTGTATTTGCGATTCCATTTCCATGCAATAGAAAAAAAGCCCTTTGTTAAATGTGAATACACAATTGGGTGCACAAAAATAGTAAGGTTTTTATGCTGATGTGTTATTAGATAATTTAAACGATTCTCAATTTCATCGATCAGCAATAATGTAGAAGTAACTTTTCCTGTACCGTTACATGATGGACAAATTTCCGAAGTGTTTATACTTACTTCGGGACGCATGCGCTGCCGGGTAATTTGCATCAATCCAAATTTGGAAATTGGCAGTACGGCATGTTTCGCCCTGTCGCTGCGCATAAAATTATCCATTGCTTCCTGCAGCTTACGCTTATTATCCGGCAACTTCATATCAATAAAATCTACCACGATAATTCCGCCAATATCACGCAATCTTAACTGCCTTGCAATTTCTTCACCTGCTTCAAGATTTGTTGCCAAAGCATTTTCTTCCTGGTTATTACTTACACTTTTATAACCACTGTTTACATCAATTACATGCAACGCTTCTGTGTGTTCAATTATTAAATATGCGCCGCTTGGTAGGTTTACAGTTTTCCCAAATGTTGCTTTAACCTGTTTTGTAATTCCAAATTGATCAAATATTGGCGCACCATTTACATGATAGGAAACAATCTCAGCTTTTTCAGGCGCAATTTTTTGTATGTAAGAACGCGTATCATTAAAAAGGTTACGTTCATTTATAACCACACGATTAAAATCTTCAGTTAATAAATCGCGCAAAATACTTGTTGTTTTATCCTGCTCACTTAAAATTTTAGCAGGGGCTTTAGCACCCTTTAAACTTTTTTGAATATTTCGCCAGGTTTCAATCAGTTGGGCTAAGTCATCATGCAATTCAGCAGAATTTTTTCCTTCAGCAGCTGTACGTACAATTACGCCAAAATTTTTTGGTTTAATGGATTCAACAATTTTTTGAAGTCGTTTTCTTTCATCCGAACTATGAATTTTTTTTGATACAGCAATTACATCATTAAAAGGTGTTATTACAATAAATCTCCCGGGCAAAGAAATTTCGCAGCTTAGCCTTGGTCCCTTTGCAGCAATCGGTTCTTTTAAAATCTGAACCAGTATTTCAGGCTTACCTTTTATTACTTCGTTTATTTTGCCTGTTTTTATTATTTCCGGCTCAAGATTAAACTTTGAAAAATCTGTTATAGTATCTGACTTTTCATTAATTGAATCGTGTGTAAATTTTAAAATGGAGCGGATAAACGGGCTGAGATCGGTATAATGTAAAAAAGCATCTTTTTCAAAGCCAACATCAATAAAAGCAGCATTTAAGCCTGGAATTAGCTTTTTTACTTTGCCAAGATATAAATCGCCAACCGCAAAAACCGCATCCGCCTTTTCATGATGAAGCTCAACCAATTTTTTATTTTCCAGTAACGCAATTTCAACACCGTTCAAATTAGCGTTAATTATCATCTCTTTATTCACTAATCGTTCTTTAAACCATATAATAATTAATAATGCGCAATAGAATGCACATGCATTTAAAAAGGAAGGAAAGGAAAAGTGGGATACTGGAGTGGTAAATAATTTCCGGCGCAATTAATTACGCCGGCTATGCAATTTATTTGTTTTTCTTTTTATGACGGTTTTTTCTCAGTCTTTTTTTTCTTTTGTGTGTAGCAATTTTATGACGTTTTCTTTTTTTACCACAAGGCATACCTGGTTAATTTTTTTAATAGTTAATAATTATTGTAATGATTTTATTCTTGCTTCTATTTCGCTTCTTGCTTCAGGCACCTGCACATATTTCAGCGCCTCTTTATACCATTTTATTGCATTTGTTTTATCGTTCTGCCTGTCATAAACCTGTGCAAGGTTTAAAATTGCTTCAATATTATCAGGCTGCTTGTTAATTACATTTAAAAAGCGCTCAATTGCTTTGTCATATTGTCCACTTTGAATCCCGCCTAAACCGAGCATCATTTGTGCATAAAGATTAGCCGGATTTTTATCGGCAATTTCTTTTATGGCAAGAATACCTTGCATAGGGTTTTCAGAAATATTACCAAACATATAACACGCACCCAATCCAATTTTCGATGAATCGTTTTGCGGATTCAGTTTTAAAGCAATTTCAAATAACTCTTTTGCCTGGGTTGCCAGCCAATGTTGCATTGATGCGTCATCGGTTGACATCATATCATCTAAAAGCAAATGGGCTGCAAATGTGAGGCTTTTTTCAGAATTTTCCAACTTGGCAGCTTCACCAGCATAATAAGCGCCTATCTCCTCTTTATGCAAGGTGTCCATCCAATATGAAGAAAGCTGATGGTAAATATGCACTTGCTGATTGTGCACATCGCCGCGAACAACACTGTTTTCAAGTTGTGTAAGTTTTTGTAATTGCGCAGGATTTAAACCTTGCTTATATTTTAAAAGTACATCCTGCGTACTAATATTTACGGTTTTTTCGGAAGCATTTGCAACTGCTGCTACAGGTTTATCAGGATTAACTGTATTTCCAAAAAGATATAATCCCAGGAACAATACAATTCCTGTGGAAATTAAAATCCATTGTTGTTTTCGCACTTAAAAATTTTGTGAGCAAATTTACTGTACTGACTGCATTTGCTTTACTTCATTCACAAATTCTTTGGAAGGCTTAAAAGCAGGGATGTAATGTTCGGGTATATGAACAGCAACATTCTTTTTAATGTTTCTGCCAATTTTCGCAGCACGTTTTTTTGTAATAAAGCTGCCAAACCCTCTAATGTAAATGTTCTCTCCTTTGGCAATGTTAGTTTTGATTTCCTTAATCAAAGATTCAACAGTAACCAGCACGTCAACTTTGGGAATTCCTGTTTTATCAGAAATGTTATTGATAAGATCAGATTGGCGCATGGGTAATGTTTTAATGTTAATACAAGCCTAAATGTAAAACATTCATTTAAAAAGAAAATAATTTTTTAAAATAAAATTCAAAATAATTTATTGATGAAGTTTAATAATGATGAATGAGATTATTTAAGCAGGTTTTTTATTTCACTTAATTTCATTAAAGCCTCTACCGGCGTTAAGCGGTTAATATCTATATTCTCTAATAGCTGCCTGATGGTTTCAATCGTTTGAGAATG
>JAICKT010000425.1 GCA_025927795.1 Parafilimonas sp.
ATTCACGATATATTCATTCACTGTGTTTTCACCTTTAATTTTAGTAGGATCAAAATTTCTTCCTGCCAATAATTGAATGCCAAGTGTTGAGAGGTAATGTGTATCGCCGGCAATGGCACCTACAACATGCCAGTCATCATCAGATGTTGGATTAGGGTTGATAGAAAAACCATTGCCTGTAACTGTTTCAAAAGGAGATCGCCATGTTAAAGCAACATCCTGCACACCACTTATGTTTTTCAATTTATCAGCAAATGCGTCTAATTTATTATTCAAATCGGCGTTGCCGTGAATCAATAATACATGGTCTTTATTTAAACCTAATTTTTCTGATTGCATAAACTTTAATTGCGACTGTACGATAATTGTTCCCAATATCAATGCAATAGAAATCGCAAATTGAAACACAACCAAACTTTTTCTTACTGTTACACCAGAGCCTCCGGTTTTAGCATATGCGCCTTTCAATGTTTCTACAGGTCTGAATCTTGAAAGTATTAATGAAGGATAGAATCCTGCAAGTAGTGAAATCAATATTATGCCTGCAACAAGAGTTAAAATAAAGCTGCTGTTAAAAATGTAAAATGGAATATTCTTGCCTAATAAATTATTTAGATATGGCAACAATGCATCAACGGCTATAACAGAAATAAAAACTGCGGTGAGTGTAAGTAAAAAAGATTCTGTAAGAAATTGTGTGAAGATCTGCAGGAAACTTGCACCAATAGTTTTTCTTATACCGACTTCTTTTGCACGCACAGATGCTTTTGCGGTAGATAAGTTTATATAATTGGCACATGCAATTAATAAAACCAATATTGCAATCGTAATAAAAATATTGATGTATTTAAAATCCGTTATCACCAATGTATTTTTATAATTATAAACCTGCGTGTCGAAATGAACATCTTTAAGCGGTTCTAATCTTAAGTGAAGAGAATTTTGTGAGGCTGCCTGATTATTCTGCGCAGAAGGATTTACCCATGCATCAATTTTTTTGTAGAGCGCATCAACATTTGTTTGTGGCTTCAGCAAAAGAAAAGTGGTATAGTTTGGATTATTCCATGATTGCTGCGATTCAAGACTGTCAAAACCCTGAACACTATAAAAAGAAGTAAGAAAATCAAAACTAAAATGAGAGTTTGAAGGAATGTTTTCAGCAACAGCAGAAACAATAAACTCTTTGTTATTATTAAATAATATTACCTGACCAATAGGATTTGAATTGCCAAAATATTTTGTTGCAATGCTTTTTGTAATTACAACCGTATTGGGTTTACTGAGTGCTGTTTGCAGGTTGCCGCTTGCAGCTTTAAAATCGAATACTTTAAAGAAGTTAGGATCAGCATAACAAAAATTCTTTTCATCAAACAAAACATTTCCATGTCTTATTGTTCGCGCAACCCATTCAGGAGAGAAACGTGTAGCATCTTCGATTTCAGGAAATCTTTTTTTTAATTCAGGCGCAACAAAAACAGGCACTGATGGCGAAATAGTTTGATTGCCACCCATCAGTACATCATAATTTACTCTATAAATGCGATCTTTTTTTGTATGAAATTGATCGAAGCTTAATTCATACTTTACAAAAGAAAAAATCAGCAGGCAGCACGTGATGCCAATCGTGAGTCCAACCAAATTTGTAATGGTATAAGACAGATCTTTTTTAAGTGATCTGAATGCAATGAGAATATTTCTTTTAAACATAAAAGATGATTTTGAAATTTTTGAACTCCGTGATTTTTGGAATTGCAATTTCCCAATTGTTATTATTTCCTTCCCGAACTCTTTACAAGTTTGCTAATGTGCTTTAGTTAATTATAAATAAGCTGCGCAAAAAGTAAAGTATTGCCATCTGCATCTGTTACATAAAACTCCCGCATTTCCCATGTTTGATTTACAGGACTCTCATGAACGGGCGAATTTTCTTTTTTTGGTGTTACTAATCCCCGGCTTATATATTTCTCAAACAAACTATTTACTTCATCAACACGAACAGTTACAGCAACACCAAAGATTCCACCGTATCACTAAGTTGAAATTCTGCATCTCCATTTATAAGGTTCATACAAAAAATATTTACTTCTTCATCAGGGTATTTTAATTTAAAATCCAGTACGCCGGTATAAAAAGCAATTGCTTCTTTAATATTTCTAACTCTTAAAAGCGGAATTAGTTTCATAACATTTTAAATGTTCTCTGAAATTTAAAATAATAAATCTTTATTCCGTTCTCAAACTCTTCACCGGGTTTGCAATTGCTGCTTTTATTGCCTGAAAACTTACCGTAATTAATGTGATGATGAGCGCTCCTAAACCGGAAGCAACAAACACCCAAATTGATATTGTTGTTCTGTAATCATATTGTTTTAGCCAGCCGTTTAAATAATACCATGCCAGTGGAATAGCAATAAAACAGGATATAATTACAAGCAATGCAAATTCTCTTGATAGCATTTGCCATAAATTATATGTTGATGCGCCTAATACTTTGCGCACACCAATTTCTTTTTTACGCTGCTCCGCAACAAACGATGCGAGCCCAAACAATCCAAGGCATGAAATAAATATTGCAAGTATAGTAAAGAATGTTGCGAGGTTACCTATACGTTGTTCATCTGCAAATTTCTTTGCATAGTCTTCGTCATTAAATGTATAATCAAAAGGTGCACCGGGATTATATTTTTTAAATACTGTTTCTATTTTACTTAGTGCACTTGTTACAGGCGCACCATGTTTTATTGCAATGGTTATAACGTTTATCCAATTATGGTCACATAAAAAAACAGTGGGTGTTACAGGTTTATAAGGCGATTCCATTATCATATCTTTTATCACGCCAATTACCGTATAATTTTTATCATTAAACTGAATGGTTTGTCCAACGATATCGCGTTTCATTCCTACTTGTTTCACTGCAGATTCATTTAAAATCATTGCCAGGGTATCTGTTGCAAAATCTCTTGAAAAATCTCTTCCTTCTTTTATTTGCCAGCCAATTGTTTTACCAAAATCTTCCATAACGGCAATGGTTCCAAAACTTGGTAACGAATTTGGATCTTTCCCCTGCCAGTTAAAACCAATTTGGTTTGAGTAAACATTTGTAGTAGGACTTGAAGATTCTGCCATGTTATCAACAACGCCTGTTGCGAGCAGATCAGATCTTATTGCATCATAATGTCCATACAAATCGGGTGTTGACATTGGTATGGTTATTAAACCTTCACTTCTGTAATTCACTGGTCTGTTCTTTGCATATTGAATTTGTTTAAAAACGATAACAGTGCCGATGATTAATGCAATAGAAAAAGTAAATTGAACAACTACTAAAATTTTGCGTGGTAACGATGCATATTTTCCAACGCGAAACGTTCCTTTTAATACTTTAATCGGTTCGAACTTTGATAAATAAAGCGCCGGGTAACTTCCGGAAATTAATCCTGTAATAAAAGTAAATGCCAATGCAATTAACCAGAAGAATGCACTGCTCCATGGCAATCCGATGTTCTTATCTGCAAGCTTATTAAACATTGGCATTAACACCACCACAAGAATTATAGAAAACACAAACGATATCAATGCAACTAAAACAGACTCACTTAAAAATTGTTTTATTAATTGTGTGCGCAATGAGCCAACTGTTTTTCTAATGCCTACTTCTTTCGCTCTTTTTTCGCTGCGCGCAGTAGAAAGATTCATAAAGTTGATGCATGCAAGCATCAATACAAA
>JAICKT010000053.1 GCA_025927795.1 Parafilimonas sp.
AAGCATTGGCAAACACAATTCAATGAAAAAAATTTTCAGCTTTTTATTTTCAATCTGTTTCGTTGTTACATTATTTTTTTCGTGTCAGAAAGATTTTAGTGTTGAAACCGGGAACACGCAGGTTGCAACGGGTAGTTTATGGGATTCTGTCGGTAATTGTTTACCCGATACTGTTATAGGAACTTTTTATAACGGCGTAACACCCGGAAGTGATACAGCTTATGTAGAAATACAGGTTAATGTTACGCAAACCGGTTCTTATAATATTACTACAGATTTTCAAAATGGTTTTGAGTTTTCTGATTCAAATCGTTTTTTAAACACAGGTATCAATATTATCAAACTTAAACCAATAGGTACACCTATTCTTAACACGCCTACTACATTTACCGTAAGTTTTGATAGTTCCTTTTGTTTTTTCACAGTAAATGTGCAGGATAGTACGGGCACAGGTTTAGGCGGGCAACAGGATACAACAGGTCATGGAGGAGATCCCGATGGAGGTTCAGGTAACTGGCAATTTGCTACCGATAGCGGTGGATTTTTTGTGGGAACATTTGATACGGCCGTAGTTATAAAAGATTCAACTGTATGGGGAACCGGTGGCAAAATGTTGTTCATGGGAGGATTTACAAGTGCTTCTACAGATTCAGCTATTACTTTAATTATTTATTTGCCCAACGGCGTTATCGCTCCAGGCACTTATAACAATCGGTCAAACCCGCCTTTAAATGCAAGCTTATTTGCTTTTAATTTTACTACCGGTAACGGAGATCCTATTTATGAAGCCATACCAAGCAGTTCGCCAACGCCTGGTGATGTTACCATAACGATAATTTCGTATGACAGTGCAACGCATGTCGTAACCGGAACGTTTTCAGGAACAGCGGAAGATGATGCCTACGCTGGCAGGACTATAGGAATAATAAATGGAAATTTCACCGTAACAGTTACACAATAGGTTATACTATTTTCATTTCATCTTTTACTTCCACGATTTCAATTTTTTTTTCAACATGCTCATGCGGGAAAAATTTCTTTTGCCAGATAAGCAATGCAATTACACCAATAGAAATAGAAGCATCGGCAAGATTAAAAACGGGGCTGAAAAATTCAAACTCATCACCACGCCAGCTTTTTACAGGAAACCATGAAGGATAAGTTGTATGAATGATTGGAAAATATAACATATCAACCACCTGTCCATGAAAGAATGTTGCATAGCCACCATTTGGCGGAAAGAATGTTGCAACTGTAAAAGGATTACTGCTGCTGAATATTAAACCGTAAAACATACTGTCAATTAAATTGCCGAATGCACCGGCATAAATAAGTGCTGCACAAATAATAAAACCTGTATGATATTTTTTTTGTATGATGCTGCGCAGGTAAAAAGTACCAAGTATTACTGCAATTAAACGAAAAAGTGTAAGCAGAATTTTCCCTAATCCACCACCGAATTTTAAGCCCCATGCCATGCCTTCGTTTTCTACAAAATGTAAACGAAACCAGTTGCCAATTACATTATGCTCTTCACCCAAAACATAATGTGTTTTAATAAACAACTTCAGCGTTTGGTCGGCAATAAGTATCAGAATAATCAGGAGTGCTACACTTCTTCCTTTCATGCGAATGTTCATTTGAGAAATAAAGAGCGCAAATATAATATTTAAAGATGTGAGTAATTGGTTAAGAGTTCAGAGACATAAAACGAACTATAAGGTAAGAGATATAAAGTAAGCTTAAGTGTTGAATATTTCCCAAAGTAAATGATATTCACGATTGACGGTTCTCATTCTTCAACATAGATACGTTTTACACGCTGACTAATGCCGGTAAGAATTTCATAAGCAATTGTTCCGCAATTTGCCGCAACTTCTTCAACAGAAATATTTGAACCGAAAATTTCTGCTTCATCACCTTCCTTTATATCATCAATATTAGTAACATCAACCATAGTCATGTCCATAGCAATATTTCCAATTATCGGTACAATTTTATTTTTAATAAAAACATTTCCTTTCTTGTTGCTTAAGCACCGGCGCAAACCATCTGCATAACCAATGCGCAGCGTTGCTATTAAAGCATCTTCAATTATTTTGCCTTTGCGATTATAGCCAACAGTATCACCAGCTTTTACTTTTCGTAATTGCGCTACCGTTGTTTTTAATGATACAACCGGTTTTAAAGCAAGTTTGTTTGAGTGGCTTGCATCAATTCCGTATAAACCAATTCCAATACGCACCATACCAAATTGCAATTGCGGTTTTAAAATAGTTGCTGCAGAATTAGAAATATGTTGTATAAACGAATAACCTAAAGCATCTCTTATTTGCACACATGCTTTTGATAATAGTTTTGCCTGCAAAAAAGTAAATCCATCATCATTTACATCTTCGCCCGAAGCAAGATGGCTGAAAACAGATTTTATAATTATGCGGTTATTGGCTTTAATATAATTAATCAGTTCATCAATTTCGCTTACATTAAATCCAAGCCTGTGCATACCCGTATCTATTTTTATATGCACAGGATATTGTTGTAATCCCTGTTTATCAAGAAAAACATCAAAACTTTTTAAAATGGATAACGAATAAATTTCAGGCTCAAGGTTATATTGTATAACTGATTCAAATGCGCTTTCATCAATATTCATAATCATTATTGGCAAGCGAATATTTGCTTTACGTAATTCAACACCTTCATCTGCATAAGCGACTGCGAGATAATCCACTTTATGAAACTGAAGCACGTTCGCAATCTCTGTGCTGCCACTGCCATAACCAGACGCTTTAATCATTGCCATAATTTTTACGCCCGGCTTTAATATTCTGCGGTACTCATTCATGTTATGAACTATAGCTGTAAGATTTATTTCCATTATGGTTTGATGAACTCTTTGTTGCAATGCTGCAGCTATATTTTCAAAATTAAATCTGCGTGCGCCTTTTAATAAAATCAACTCATCACGAAAATGATTTGCAGAAAATTGTAAAAGAAAAATTTCAGTTGTTGCAAATTGTTGTACATGCTCTATTTCATCCTGAAGAAAAGGAAAATACATGCTCCAATGCTCACCAATAATAATTGCTCTTTTTATATTTTTTGCTTTGAGCCTCTGTATAATTTCAGCATAGGCGCCTTTGTTATCTGCACCAGGCAAATCAGAAAGAATAACTGTTTTGTTAGCAAATTGATTTTGCTGCTGCATAAAATCCAGTGCAACAGAAAACGAAGCAATATCAAAACTGTAACTATCATTTATTAAAGCGCAAGTGTTTATAGCAGGTGTAAGCTGAAGCCGCATATCAATTGGCTGCAGTAATAATATTCTTTCTTTTATTGTATTAATATCAATTTTAAAATATAATAAAACACAGATGCAGGTTATTGCATTTTTTGTGGAAGCATCATCAATAAAAGGGATAATTATTTTAAAAGTATTGTTCTGAAATGAAAGTGAAACATCTGTTGTGCTTTCTTTTTTTTCCAATGCTATTATTGAAACGATGTTGTTTTTATCTTTTCCGCAAGTAAATAATTGGGCATTGGTTTCTTGTTTTAAAACAGTAATTACGTCATTGTTATCAGCATTTACAATTACTTCTTTACTGTGCTTAAATAAAATTGTTTTCTCTTTTATTTTTTCTTTTGTTGACGAAAAATTTTCATCGTGCGCATTGCCAATGTTTGTAAAAATACCAATAGTTGGCTTTATTATTTCTTCAAGGTTTCGCATTTCATCAGGGTGAGAAATTCCCGCTTCAATAATTGCGAGATTATAATTTTCATTCATTTGCCAAACACTAAGCGGTACACCAATTTGTGAGTTATAACTTCTTGGGCTGCGAACAACATTAAAATCAGCAGACAATAATTGATAGAGCCATTCTTTTACAATTGTTTTACCATTGCTACCGGTAATTGCAATTACCGGATATTGAAATTGTGTGCGATGATATGCGGCAAGTTGTTGTAAAGCAATCAAGGTATCATCTACAAAAATGAAATTGGCGGTAATAAAATGCGAAGCATCGAAATCTTTTTTTACAACAAAATTTTGTATGCCTCTTTCATATAATTCATTTATAAAAATATGGGCATCTCTTTGCTTTGTTATAATAGCAAAAAATAAAGTTGTCTCAGGAAAAATAAGTCGCCGGCTATCGGTAAGCAATTGTAAAATTTCAGCATTATTATTTACAAGCTTTGATGGAGCCTGAAGAATTGCTGCAATTTTTTCAATCGTGTACATTAATCAAACTTACATATTACTGCCTTCTGAATTGTTTATACTTATGCAGTTTTGAATCTTATTTTTTATCGATAGGAATAAAGCCCTGTCTTTATCAGGGCAACAATTTTCATAAAATTCAGGTGCATAATAAGAAGGATTAAATACAGTTTTTTTTGTGATAATCCATAAGCGCCCGGATGCAGCGTCATTAATATTGCATTTTGTACTACCGTTTGTGCAAAAGTTACTGCCATTATCTCCTTTAATCGTCCAGGCATTGTTTTGCATTATGTAAGCTATTAAAGAATCACACGCATTTTTATTTATGTTAGCCGAAACAATACTTTGCGATGGATTTTGTTTCAGTAAACTTACATTGTACTGATAGCCTTTCCATTCGCCGTTTTTTTGTGTGAGAATTAAATAATTTATTTTGCGAACCCAGGCAAAATTTTCAACTGCATAAGCAATTACAATATCATTATTATTGCGCAGATTATTTATAACTGAATCTTCTAAAGTTTGATTACTTCCCGCTTCATCAATTTTTTGTATAATTAAATTTTGTTGCGCTTTACAAGATGCAAATGCTGCAGTTAAAAACACTGCTAACAAAAATATTTCAGCTTTTTTCATTATTGTTTTTTCTTTATTTCATTCCATGTTTTATATAATTTTTGTTGGTCAGGTTGTTGAACAGGTATTTCTGTTAGTGGTTCACAGATTTTCCAGCTTTCGTGCATTTCTGCCGGCAAATGTTGATACAATTTTGTGCCTTCTGTTTTCCATTCCATCATTTCATCGCTAACAGCTTTAATAATTTTTGCAGGATTACCTGCAAGTAAACTTCGCGATGGAATTTTTTCTTCTGACTTTACAAAGCTTAATGCGCCTACAATACATTCATCGCCTAATTCAACATTATCCATAATTACGCTGTTAATACCTATCAAACAATTTTTGCCAATCGTTGCACCATGTATTACTGCTCCGTGACCAATATGTGCCCTTTCTTTTAATAAAACAGTAACTCCCGGAAACATGTGCATGATGCAATTTTCCTGCACATTACATCCATCTTCAATAATAATTTTTCCCCAATCTCCTCGTATGGCCGCACCAGGACCAACATAAACATCGGCACCAATTATAACGTTGCCGGTTATGCAGGCAAGCGGGTGTATAAACGATGTGGGATGTATAACCGGAATAAAATCTTTAAAGGCGCAAATCATAATCTTGAAGATAAATAGTAAATCATTATTCTATAATCCATTCAATAGACCCAAACTCAAATGCTTCTTCATAAGCAGTATGTACAATTAATCTTCCAGCTTCATCAACCCTAACTACACGACCATTAAAAACCCTGGAATCCTTTTTAAACTTCACCATTTTATCTTTTTTATACAGACTCTCATTATACTCATTTAGTAAATTTTTAAAGCCACCATTTAAAAACTCATAAAATTTGTTTTCGAGGATTGAACACAGTTCATGAGCTAATTCAATTACATTGTAATCTTTACCTGTGATTTGCTTTAGAGAGGCAGGATTTTTTAATGTCGAATCAAACATGGTTTGATTAATGTTCAAGCCAAAACCTGCAACACAAAATTTCCATGTGTTACCAGCAATAACATTTTCGATTAATATTCCACCTGTCTTTCTGTCCTGCCAATAGACATCGTTTGGCCATTTCGTTTTAAGATTATTAGTTGTGTAATTGTTAAATAAATTTAAAGCTGATAAAGCGCAAACCATATTCAAACCAAATTGTTGAGATAGTGTAAACGGGGTTGTATCTAAAACAACAGAGAGAATTATATTTTCATTTTTAGAAGACAACCATTGTTTACTGCGTTGACCCTTACCGGCAATTTGCTCATGTGCAAAGTAAGCAGTGCCATGTTTTGCAGCACCATTTTTTACCTGTTGCATGGCATAGTTGTTGGTGCTGTCAACCGAATTTAATTTTACAAAGGGGTAACCGATTATCTTATTTGTGAACGTGGCTGGCAAAGAATTATTAATTTTGAACGAAATTAGATTTTAAAGTAAAATAATTTTAGTTGCTTACCTCAAAGCATTTGAGAATCTTTACTTTCAAATTGTAAACAAACAAATTATTAAAAAGCTCATCACGCTTAAAAAAATTACAATAAAAAGTTGATTATTTGGAACCTATTACCGCTTTAACTTCAAGAAAAAAAACCTCAGTTGTCCGGCTTAATTCTAACTCCAGAATTTTAAAATTGATTGTAAGAGCCATCCAGGAAAAAAAGGGTGAGAAAATAGTATCACTCGATTTAAGAAAAATTCCTGAAGCTGTAAGCGATTATTTTATTATTTGCGAGGCAACAAGCACTACACAGATTAGAGCTATCGCAGATTTTGTGGAGGAAACAATTAAAAAACAAACTGGTGAAATACCTTATCACCATGAAGGTTATGAAACTATGCACTGGATACTTATAGATTACATTAATATTGTAGTACATATTATGCAACCGGATGCACGAAAATTTTACAAGCTCGAAGAAATGTGGAGCGATGCTGCTTTGCAGGAGTACAATTAATAATTTTATCATTACTTAAATAAGTGAGAACTCGATTATATGGCACAGGAAAAAAATAAATTGAAACCGGATCTCTATGAGAAAGGCGGCGGCGGGAACGACAAACGCCGGGGTCCGAAGTTCAGCATATACTGGATTTATGCTTTTGTAGCTATAATCTTAATTGCATATAACGTGCTTAATTATGGCTATGCAGACGTTCAGACTATTACTGAGCAGGAATTTAAAGAAAATATGCTTAAACAGGGAGATGTTGCTAAAATAGATAAAGTACGCAATAAAGAACTTGTTCGCATTTACATAAAACCCGCGAGCTTAAATAAAGATTATTATCGCCAAAAATTTACAAAACAACTTGGTAACGATGCTGCCTCAAAACCACTTTTTGAATTTAAGGTAAGCGACTGGGAAAGTTTTAATCGTGAAATGGACCAGTTTTATACGGAAAATCATCTTCCTGAAGTGCCTGTAACTGTATATGATGAAGGGCAATGGTTTGGCCCGGTTGCCAATACTATTATCACCGTTTTATTGTTTGTGGGATTATGGGTTTTATTAATGAGAAAAGTGGGTGGTGGTGCCAGCGGTGGTGGCCCAGGCGGCATATTTAATATAGGAAAATCAAAAGCGCAGTTGTTTGATAAAGGAGCAAAAGTGAATATCACTTTTACTGATGTTGCCGGTTTGGATGAAGCTAAAGTGGAAGTAATGGAAATTGTTGACTTCCTTAAAAATCCAAAAAAATATACAGCACTTGGCGGTAAAATTCCAAAGGGTGCATTATTGATTGGTCCGCCGGGTACAGGAAAAACTTTACTGGCAAAAGCAATGGCGGGCGAAGCACAGGTGCCTTTTTTCAGCATGAGCGGTTCAGATTTTGTTGAACTGTTTGTTGGTGTTGGTGCAAGTCGTGTACGCGATTTGTTTAAACAGGCAAGAGAAAAAGCGCCATGTATAATTTTTATTGATGAAATAGATGCAATTGGTCGTGCACGTGGCAGAAATGCTATTGTAAGCAATGATGAAAGAGAAAATACATTGAACCAATTGCTGGTAGAAATGGATGGCTTTAGCGGTGAAAGCGGAATTATAATCTTAGCCGCAACCAACAGACCTGATGTTTTAGATACTGCTCTTTTACGTCCCGGTCGTTTTGATAGACAGATTTCAATTGACCGCCCAGATGTAAAAGGAAGGGAAGATATTTTCAGAGTTCATTTAAAACCAATTAAAGTTTCTCAAACATTAAACATATTCAAACTTGCAGAACAAACACCTGGTTTTGCCGGTGCAGATATTGCGAATGTTTGTAATGAGGCAGCTTTGATTGCAGCACGTAAAGGAAAAGAAATGGTTGAGATGAACGATTTTCAGGATGCAATTGACAGGGTAATTGGTGGTCTTGAAAAAAAGAACAAAATTATTTCACCCGAAGAAAAAGAAATTATTGCTTATCATGAAGCAGGACATGCAATTTGCGGATGGTTTTTAGAACATGCATATCCTTTATTAAAAGTAACTATTGTGCCGCGTGGAACGGCTGCATTAGGTTATGCGCAGTACACACCGAAAGAGCAATATTTATATAACACAGATCAATTGATGGATCAATTGTGTATGACACTTGGCGGAAGAGCTTCTGAAGAAATTTTCTTTGGTAAAATTTCTACCGGTGCTTCAAACGATTTGCAGCAGATAACAAAAACCGCTTATGCAATGATAACGGTTTATGGCATGAACGATAAGATTGGTAATATAAGTTTTTATGATCCTGCTCAAGACAACACTTTTACAAAACCGTATAGTGAAAAAACCGGGGAAATTATTGATGAAGAAGTGCGAAAATTAATTGATGTTGCCTATCAAAAAACAAAAGCTTTACTTACAGAAAAAAAGACACAGGTTGAAACACTTGCAAAAGAATTATTGGTAAAAGAAGTTTTATTTCAAAGCGATGTTGAAACATTGATTGGCAAGCGCCCGTTCGATGATAAAAAGCACGAAGAAGCTGATAAAGAAAACGGAGAAGAAGATAGTCATGAACACAATGGGACAATAAGTGCAGGTGTACCACCATATGATAGCAGCTTAACAGTTCCCTTACCAAAGCAGCCTGCTTCTTAAGAATGAAAGAGTCCTCATCAAAAAAGAATATTTTAAAAAAAATTAAACAGGCATTGGCTACACCAGTGCCTGTTCCTTTTACAGAACGCACATCAGCACAAATTTTTCAAAAGCCGCAGCAGGATATTGAAATAGAATTTGCAGAAAATTTTACTGCATTACAAGGCAAATTCTCTTTTTGTTTTAGTGCACAAGAACTGGCTAATCAGATAGAAACTTTATTAGCTACAAAAGGTTGGAAAAATATTTTTATTAAGGACGATGTGCTGCAACAAACATTACAATCAGCAGGATCAAAGATTGATTACACAAATAATCTTTCTAACTGTGATGCTGCAATAACTGGCTGCGAATATTTAATTGCCCGCACAGGCAGCATTGTTTTAAGCACTGCACAACAAAGCGGCAGAACAGTTAGTGTGTATGCGCCCGTACATATTTGCATAGCTTACACAAATCAATTGGTGTACGATATAAAGGATGGTCTTGAATTGCTACAAAAAAAATATCAGCAATTACCTTCTCTTATAACATTTGCGTCAGGCCCAAGCCGAACTGCAGATATTGAAAAAACATTGGTAACAGGTGTTCACGGACCGAAAGAAGTGTTTTGTTTTTTGATGGAAGCCAAGGCGCATCAGGAATAATTATCTTTATCAAATGGAACTTCCTTCCAACAAAAAAATTTATTTCCTTTCCGATTTTCATCTTGGCGCGCCAAATTTTTCTGCAAGCCTTGCAAGAGAAAAAAAAATAGTTTCTTTTTTAGATCATATTCGTAAAGACGCAGCACAGATAATTATTGCAGGGGATATTTTTGATTTTTGGTATGAATACAAAACTGTTGTTCCAAAACATTTTGTTCGGCTGCTTGGCAAGCTTGCAGAAATAACAGACAGCGGCATTCCGGTTATGTTGTTTGCCGGTAATCATGATATGTGGATGCGTGGTTATTTTGAAAACGAACTAAACATTCCTGTTTATTTTCAACCAAAAACTTTTGAATGGAATAATAAAAAATTTTTTGTTGGTCATGGTGATGGATTGGGACCGGGCGATCATGGTTATAAATTCATAAAAAAAATATTCAGAAATAAATTTGGTCAATGGTTGTTTGGACAAATGCATCCAACACTTGGAATGGCAATCGCAAATTATTTCAGCAAAAAAAGCAGGCAGAAAACAGGCTCATCAGATGCAGTTTTTTTAGGCGAGAACAATGAATGGCTAATCATTTATGCGAGAGAAGTTTTGGCTAAAGAACATTTCGATTATTTCATATTTGGTCATCGGCATTTGCCTTTGGATATTCAGTTAAACGATGGCAGCCGCTATATAAATCTTGGAGATTGGATAACATATTTTACGTATGCTGAGTTTGATGGTAACAATCTTTACCTAAAAAAATGGCAAGAATAATTTTTATTTTTTGGTTGATATTATTTAATGCGGATGTTTCATCGGCACAATTTGATACATTAATAAATCTTCAGCAACAAAATTTTATTGAAGGCAGCTACACAAATTTTTATATTGATAATCTCAACAATATTTATCTGCTTAATAAAAATAACCAGCTTAAAAAATTAAATGATAAAGGTGACTCTGTTTCTGTTTCTAATGCTTTAAGAAAGTTTGGAGATATTTATTCGGTTGATGTTTCAAATCCTTTAAAAATTCTTGTTTATTATAAAGATTTTTCGAGCATAATAATTCTTGATCGTTTTCTAAGTACGCTTAACACGATTGATTTACGTAAATATGGAATTCTGCAATCACAAGCGGTTGCTCAGAGTTATGATAATAACTACTGGGTTTTTGATGCAGTAGAAAACAAGTTGAAAAAAATTGATGATAACGGAAATATTTTATTGCAAACGCCTGACTTCAGAACAATATTTACTGAATCTTTTTCTCCTGAAAAAATTATAGATAATAATGGATTTGTTTATTTATACGATACAAAAAACGGCTGGCTGATATTTGATTATTATGGTGCATTAAAGCAAAATATTCCCCAGGCAAATCTTAAAAATGTTCAGGTTATAAAACATGATTTATATGGTTTTGATTCTGCGCAAAATATTCACAAGTATAACACACAAACATTTAAAGAAACCATTTATCATGTCACTACAAAAATAGCAGGTGCAATAAAATTTCAGCTTAACGCAAATAATTTATTTGCGCTTGCAAATGATGGTTTGTACATTTTTTCTATTATGCGTTAAACGGTCAGATGCTTGAAAGCGCCAGACCGATAAAAAACCTTACAGTGCTAATTGTTTTTCTATTTCATTTATGGATGCACGCTTTAAAAAAAAGCCTTGTGCAGAAAATAAAATTGAAACCCTTTTCTCAACAGCTTTATCACCGGTCTTCCGGATAACACCAACAAAGGCTAAGTAAATAAAGACTACCTTGTACATGTTGTGCCCATAAACGGAGTATAATGTTCTTTGAATGTTTGAAGGATTTAAAAAGAGTGAGGAATTATGTGTTTTTCTGCGGGTGCAAGTTTTGGAACCAGCTTGGTTTTGGCGGGTATTGGTATTGCCGCAATTAAAAAAGCAGGCAGTGGTCCGCAACGTTTATTTGCCGCTGTTCCCTTATTATTTGCTGTACAGCAATTGGCAGAAGGATTTGTGTGGCTGGGGCTAATGCATATTAACTATGCAGCATGGCAATCGCCTTCGGTTTATTTTTATATAATTTTTGCTTACGCGTTATGGCCGGTATGGGTGCCGCTTTCTATCCTGCTGTTAGAAACCTCTAAGAATAGAAAAAAGATATTGCGGATATTCCTCATTACCGGAGCTGTTGTATCGGCTTATATCATCTGCTGCCTGCTGTTATATCCTGTTCATGCTGCAGTTTACAATCATCATATTGTTTATACATTTGATTATCCGCCTATGGCAGCCAGTTTAAGCCATCTTGGTGATGGTTTTTATTTTATCGCCACGCTACCTGCCGCTTTTATATCAAGCCGAAAAAGAATATGGGTGTTTGGCATTGTGCTTATTGCCTCTTATATGGTTTCAAAAATATTTTTTGCTGATGCCGTTGTTTCGGTGTGGTGTTATTTTGCTGCTGCTTTAAGTATTGTTGTTCTTTTTCTTGTTAAGCGGCAGCCAAATCATTTTATAAAAACATAAAGAAAATTAGTGACAGGATAAATTTAAAAAGCATTTTTATTTTATTCTTGAGAGTTTAATGTGTGCATGCATGAAACCTATTGGCTGCTTTCCGGGTTTCTGATATGAAAATTTTTTCAGGAATAATAAAAAGGTTGCTTATTTGTATCCAGTAACCTCTTTTGTTTAAACACGTTTATAGTGGCACTTACCATTAATTTAATTGCAGGTTGAAAAAATAAATCGAATTATCATTTCTATCAATACTGCAACTGTTCGTAAGCTAAACATTAACACCAAAACATTTATACTTAACATTACTGCCGGATAATTTAAATTACCTTACATACTTACCGGCTATTCTTCCGGTAAATAAATTTTAAAAATGTCAAATATTACACAGGTTGTGAATACTGAAAAAAACATGACCACATTAAAAAAAAGTGTTCATGCTGCGGGATTAGACCAGGTTTTAAGCAGCACCGGTCCCTACACTTTATTTGCGCCTTCTGACCTTGCTTTTGAAAAGCTGGATAAATCGGTTGTTGAAAACTTATTAAAACCGGAAAGTATAACGCGCCTTAAAAATCTAATTAATTCACATATTGTTTCCGGAAAAATAAATTATAAAGATTTGAAAGACGGCGAAAAACTCAAAACAGTTAACGGCGGAGAATTACAAGTGCATATTAAAGATGATAAGGTACATATTGAAGAAGCTTTAATTCAAAACCGCGATGTGAAAACATCTAATGGTGTAATTCATTCTTTAGATGCAGTAGTAATGAAAAACTAATCTCAATATTTTATTTACAAGCCGCAGGAACTAACCTGTGGCTTTTTTATTTCTATTGCCTTAACAGGCGTTACTGCAGTTTTAAGTCTTATAATATGCAGTTTATTAAGGAGAAGAATAATATAATATACCGGATCAATTTCAAACCAGCGCACACCAAAGTTGGCTTTGGAAGGATGCTCATGATGGTCGTTGTGATAACTTTCTCCAAGCATTAATACATCAACAGGCAATAAATTACGCGAAGTATTTTTTTGTTTAAAATTTACATAACCATACTTATGCGCAAACCAGTTTATTATGGCTCCATGCAAAGGTCCCATAGTAATAGTAAAAGGCAGCAATAAAAACCACCATGCTGATGGAGCAAAGAAAATATAAAATGCAGTATAGGCACATACCCACAGTATTTTTGATATTCCTGAGTTGGCTATTTTATCAAATGCAACCCAGTTAGGCAGGTTCTTTAAAAATTGTTGTTCAGGCTGTATCTTCTTATTAAAAATACCTGCATAAATATTTCTCGTATGCCACATCATAGCAAATAAATTAGGAAAATATTTTGGTGAATGCGGGTCTTTTTCTGTGTCTGTATAAGCATGATGCATGCGGTGCAATATGCCGTATGCATACGGGCTTAAGTAAGAAGAGCCCTGCGTTATATAAGCAAATATGTAAAAAAATCTTTCCCAAAATTTACTCATGGTAAATGCACGGTGCGACGCATAGCGATGATGAAAAAAAGTTTGCGAAAAAAGAGAAAAGTACCAGTGGATAATAAAGAAATACAGAATGATCAAGGTTGAGAATTTAAAATAATTAATGCCTGTTTATAATCAGGTTTTACTATTTCAAAGTTCCGCCTGGTATAACTTAAATAGTTACATCATTCTTTTAAATTGTTACATCATTCACGGTTTTCTAAAGTAATTACCTACACTGTTAATGTTTAGCTTTTAATACAACAGAATTAGTTTGCCCGATAATTGCATTGCTTTCATAAGTGCTGCGCTATACATGAAAAGCGATAACGCAATTTTAATTATGAGTTATACAAAAAAAGATAGAAACGATGCGATTGTTTTAATAGGAAGCGGGCATCCCGATATTTCCAAAGTATCTTTTTACGAACAACTTGAGTCATTTAATTGGATTAAGATATGCAGGATTGATGGAATCGTAAATGGAGCAGAGTTAACTTTTTTAGGCAACCAGTTGTTTCACCATTTAATTAAAAACCTTCATCCCGAGTAGGATTAACTTTGATAGACATTTGAAAATTGAGATACTTAAAGCTTCAGCGAATAAAATGGAACCTGATTTTAAACACAACAAATCAATACAAGTAAAGAAATATTTTATTTCAAAAAGAATTGATGAATTCTTTACAGACATACATAATGTTTTCAAATTTATTGTCCGGTTTTTTAAAGAAGCTTTTTTACCTCCTTATGAATTTAAGGAAATAATAAAACAATGTTATGAGGTAGGATATAAATCGCTTTTCTTAATCTCTTTAACTGGCTTTATTACAGGTATTGTTTTCACCAAACAGTCGCGCCCTTCCTTATCAACATTCGGTGCAAGCTCATGGCTGCCTTCATTAATATCAATAGCTATTATTCGTGCGCTGGCACCATTAGTTACTGCACTAATTGCAGCAGGTAAAGTAGGTTCTAACATGGGTGCTGAATTAGGCTCTATGAAAGTTACCGAGCAAATTGATGCTATGGAAGTATCGGCAACCAATCCATTTAAATTTCTTGTTGTAACGCGTGTAATAGCTATAACATGCATGTTGCCCATCCTGGTAATGTACACAGGCTTTATTGGGATGATTGGCTCTTATTTAAATGTGCACCATAATGAGCTAACGAGTTTCAGGGCTTTTTTTAAAAGCGCTTTTACTACTATTTCTTTTCTTGATATTTTTTCATCCGTTATTAAATCAATTGTTTTTGGTTTTACTATTGGTATAGCAGGATGTTACCAGGGTTATTACGCACAAGGCGGAACACAAGGTGTAGGAAGAGCAGCGAATAAAGCAGTGGTTATAGCCATGTTTATAATTTTTATAGAAGAAATGATCATCGTACAATTCGTGAATGCAATACGTTAACAAGAAATGGAAAAAGATTTAAAGATTGATAAAAGCCAGGTTATAATCTCAATAAAAAATTTGAAAAAATCTTTTGGAGATGTTACTGTTTTAAACGGAGTGGATATGGATGTGTTTAAAGGGGAAAATATGGTGGTACTGGGCAGGTCGGGAACAGGCAAATCTGTTTTAATAAAAATTATTGTGGGGCTTTTAAAACCTGATAGTGGTGAGGTGAAAGTATTGGGAAAAGAAGTTGAACAATTAAACGAAAAAGAGTTACGTGAGCTACGTTCTAAAATTGGGTTTTCTTTTCAAAGCAGCGCACTTTATGATAGTATGACTGTAAAAGAGAACCTTGCATTTCCGCTTGTAAGAAACAAAAGAAATTTAACCGGCAAAGAGGTGAATGAAGCCATTGAAAAAGTTCTTGAAGATATAGGATTGCCACAAGTTATAAATCAATTACCGGCAGAGCTT
>JAICKT010000571.1 GCA_025927795.1 Parafilimonas sp.
TGATTTCGTTGCTCCCATGTTAATTTTAATATTGCAATATTACGATAAAGATTGAATACAAAAATTTTTATTCCCCTTTCATGAAACTTTTGAATTGAATCCGAAAAATTTTTCACTGCATTTGTTACCTGTTTAATTCTTTAAACGATTAATCATTCTGAAAGCCAAAATATATTACTAAAAGGCTACGCAACATATCCGCTTAAACGATTGCAGCGGATAAATATAATCCCCATAATAAACAACAGGTTTGTTACCAAACTAAATACATGCCTGTATTAAATTTTCTATAACAATAATTTTTTTGAAATGAAAACAAATGATCAAAAAGGACTTCAATTTAAAGTTCAGTTCGATGGAACACCAAATGAAGCGATTACTTACCGGGTAATTGTTTTTGACAGGGATGAAAAACCTGTTTATGAATCTCCGGTTCGCGAGAACAATTTCTCAATGCCTTTTTCTGCAGAAGATTTAAAAGGCAAACGTATTTTTCTTGCACCTTATAGTGAAGCAAGAAAAACAACTGCATCCCTTGATGCGCTTGAAAAAGGAAACGGTTTTGAAGTGAATATTCCTTCAGTTATAAATCCTGATGAGCCGGTTCTTGTAAGTACAATTCCACAATACATCTGGTGTTGGTGGTTATTTTGTTTTTGCCAGGTGCGTGGTCGTGTATGTAATTTATGCGGCAATGAATATCTGCCTGTATATAAAGCGAGAGTACATATTTGCGAAGTTGACCCGGTTATCTGGTATCTTCAAAAATTGCCTGATTATGAAATCATAAAATTAAGAGATGATATTCTCGGCAAAATAATTCATTGGCATTTACCCGATCCAGCCCCGGACCCTTTCAAAAATATCATGACAAATGCAGCTTCACAAATTGCATCAACGCAGATCAACCGTAATGAAAATATCCGCAATAAGCAATTCGACAAAGAATCTGTTACAAACAATAATGCACTTATTGCACCTACATTGCCATACGAAAATCTTTCATCATTTTATTCTGACTCATCAAATCTTATAAGAAATTATTTGATTGACAATTACAGAATTTTATATCCTTACTGGTGTTGGCTGAATCCATGGTTTTTAAGATGTGATGAAGTTGCAGTACTTGAAACAGATGCAAATGGCTGGTTTAACACCAACATTTGGTATGCGTGCTGTGGCGATAAACCCGATCTTTATTTTTGGGTTGAATATTATATTAACGGTGTTTGGACAACCGTTTACAATCCTGGTTTGCGTTGCGCCACACATTGGGATTATCCATGCAATACAGAAGTTGATATTTATTTAAATGATCAGCGCATACCATGCCCGATTCCTCAACCAAATATTGGATACAAAGATGTTTTTGTTTTTAGTATTGGTAATGATGTTAGTGTAACAAAAGTTTATCAGGATGGTTCTATGGAAGGTCAAACTATGCCGGGAACACCGTTTGAAGAAGGTTCGCCGTTTGGTGGCAGCATTGAACCTCGCGTTTATTTTGGTAGTTATTTATGTGATAGTGTTGACGGCGGAAATAATTATTTTTATAAATGGTCTTTCCGTAAAGAAGGCGCATCAACATGGAATGAAATTATAACAGATACATTCAGGCATTATCTTGTTGAAACATCCGATGGACCTGTGTTTCCGGTTTACAGGATTGGCGCAAATACTGATAAGCTATATCAAATATTGCGTTATCATTTACCTGTTTCGCAAGGTGGAAATGATTTGTGGGTGGTTGACAGCAGAACAGATACTGCAAGTACAAAATTCACCACAACAGATTTAGACAGCGATGGTAATGCAGATGATTTCAGCTCGACTGATGGTGTATATGAAATAAAAATGGAATTGTATAAATATGTTGCCGGTGTTGCAACGCGAGTTAACTGGACTGCAGAAGGCATTAATCTTTTTGTGCCAGATCATACATTAGCTTCTCCGTTTGGTGATGTTACCATCAATCATGAAACAGATAATACTATCATCAATAAATATAAATATTTTGAAGGCGGCGATTTGTTTGGTTTCACAATGAAAATATTTATTGATAACATGGCGCCAAACCTTTCACTGGAAGATGTAAGTATTACAAATGCTGATGCTACAACGGGTGTTGCTGGTCCATGCGGATTTATTGAATTCAAAAATAGAA
>JAICKT010000507.1 GCA_025927795.1 Parafilimonas sp.
GAGAACACAACTGCAGATGTAAGTGCGACTTCAAAAGGCAATTCAAAAATGAATCCTTATGTAAATGGGTTGCCTGATTCAGTTCAACAAAAACTTACGAAATCATATACAGATTTATTTAAACTTTTTATGAAATATAAAAAAGATATCAGCCGCATTACATTTTGGGGTGTTAATGATGGGCAATCATGGCTGAACAATTGGCCGGTTCGCGGAAGAACAAATTATCCTTTATTGTTTGATAAAAATTTTAAACCAAAGCCTGCATTTTACAGTGTTATTGCAATAGCAAAAAGCAACTAATTTTATCTACCTAACTAATATTTATGAGTGCTCAGGATATAACATTAAAGGAAACAACAGCCACAATAAAGTCACCCAACAGCTCACAGAAATTATCTGTACTAGAAAAAGTTGGTTATAGTTTAGGTGATCTGGCCGCCAACCTTGTATTTCAAACATTGGTAACTTACCTCGCTTATTTTTATACAGACATTTACGGCCTTGAACCAAAGCATGCATCCGTAATAATACTTACTGTAGGTCTTATTGCGGCGTTTGGCTTTAATCCAATTATAGGAGCACTTGCTGACAGAACGCATTCCAAATGGGGCAAATTCAGGCCCTGGATTTTATTTACCGCCATTCCGCTTGGTGTAATTGCGTTGCTTGCATTCAGCACACCCCATTTTTCTTATAAAGGAAAATTAATTTATGCAGTGGTAACTTATACTTTACTGCTGTTATTGTATGCAGCAAACAACCTGCCTTATTCTGCATTAAGTGGTGTTATAACCGGCGATATGAAAGAACGAAACAGCATGTCGTCTTACCGGTTTGTAGCGGTAATGTTTGCACAATTTTTTGTACAGGTATTTATGTTATCCATTATTGAAACTGCCGGAGGAGGCAATAAGGCAATTGGTATAGAAAAAGTGATGACGTGGCTTGCCATTATTGGAACGGTGATGTTGCTGATTACTTTTTTAACCACGAAAGAACGTATTGTTCCAAAGCCTGAACAGAAATCGAGTGTAAAGGAAGACCTTGGTGATTTACTTAAAAACAAGCCGTGGGTAATAATGCTTGTGCTTACCACGTTAGTGTTTATTACACTTGCAATGAAGGGCGGCTCTTATGTGTATTATTTTAAAAACTATATTGACAAAGGAAGTCTAACTAGTTTTATAAACCCCATCATTCATTTTCTTTCCGGTATTGGTCTTAACTTTTTTGATGAAGATCCTGTATCTGCAGGCTTTGGCTTATTTAATGCCGGCGGAATTATTTTTATGATCGTTGGTATTATGCTCTCAAAAAAGTTTGCAGACAAATATGGAAAAAGAGATGTTTTTGGAATCTCACTATTCATTTCAACATTGTTCATTCTTGCTTTCTTTTTCTTTCCCCCAAAATCTATTGGATTAATATTTGGTTCTCAAATCTTACATGGATTTTTTTATGGAATTACAATACCACTATTGTGGGCAATGATTGCAGATGTGGCAGATTATAGTGAATGGAAAAATAACCGCAGGGCCACAGCTATTATTTTTTCTGCAATGATTGTTGGTTTAAAAGCGGGGTTAAGTGTAGGCAGCGCATTACTAACCTGGATATTGGGAATATTCCACTACGTTCCAAACAGCGACGTACAAACTGCGGCTGCCATCAATGGTACTAAAATGCTCGTAAGTGTTTTCCCATCCATTCCTTTTTTAGTAGGCGCCGGTTTGCTTTTCTTTTATGAGATAAACAAAAGCATGGAAGTAAAAATAGAAAGCGATCTAAAACAAAGAAGAGCTTCATAGTTAACTAAATTATCACATGCCTGAAGAAAGTATTGAACATATTGACTTTGATGAGCTGAATAAAAAAGCCGTATCTCAACCTTTAATTAAACACATTTACACAGCAGATCCATCTGCGCATGTGTTCAATGGAAAAATATATATCTATCCTTCTCATGATATTGATGCCGGCGAAGCTTTCGATGACCTTGGCAGCCATTTCGCAATGGAAGATTATCATGTGATATCAATGAATAGCGTTGATAGCGAAGCAAAAGACAATGGTATCGCTTTACATGTTGACGATGTGCCTTGGGCTGAAAAACAAATGTGGGCGCCAGATGCGAATGAAAAAGATGGTAAGTATTATCTTTTCTTTCCTGCAAAAGATTATAATGGCATTTTTAGAATTGGTGTGGCAATAAGCGATTCGCCAACTGGCCCTTTTAAAGCAGAACCCAAAGCCATTAAAAACAGTTTTTCAATTGACCCTGCAGTATTTAAAGATGCTGATGGAAGCTGTTACATGTATTTTGGCGGAATTTGGGGCGGCCAGCTTCAACGTTGGCGAACAGGTAAATTTAATGAAGAAGAAAGCGAAAGTCCTGTTGCGCATCTACCAAAAAATAATGAGCCTGCTTTATGCGCAAAAGTTGCGAAGCTCACAGATGATTTATTACAATTCGATGAAGCGCCAAAAGACGTTTTAATAGTTGATGAAAATAGTCAGCCTCTATTACAAGGCGATAATGAAAGAAGGTTTTTTGAAGCATCCTGGATACACAAATATAAAGGCAAATATTATTTTTCTTATTCAACAGGTGACACGCATTTAATCTGTTATGCAATTGCTGAGAATCCTTATGGGCCGTTTAGATATGCAGGCAGAATTTTAAATCCTGTGGTTGGATGGACATCGCATCATTCGATTGTTGAGTTCGAAGGTGAATGGTATTTGTTTTACCATGACAGTAGCCTCAGTAAGGGCATTACACATTTAAGAAGCATTAAAGTTGCCAAATTAAATTATGATGAAAATGGATTTATAAAAACGCTCAATCCATATAATGATTTCGATGTAATTGAATGATACATTAATTAATTAAAAGC
>JAICKT010000019.1 GCA_025927795.1 Parafilimonas sp.
CAAAAGCATCATCAAATGAATTAACGATTGCAGGCACAACAATAGACCATGAAGGTGTTGAAGGGAAAATAAAATTTAAGGGTATCGCAAAGTTTAAATTAAATGGCGGCAGTGTTACAGCAAATGATACATCACTCAATATTAAGAATGCAAATGCAGTAACCATTTATATTTCCATTGCTACCAACTTTAATAATTATCATGATATAAGCGGAGATGAAAATGCAAGAGCCACATCTTATCTTGATAAAGCTTATCAAAAATCATTTCAGCAAATATTGCCTGCACATATTGCAGCGTATCAAAAATATTTTAATCGCGTAAAACTTGATTTGGGAACAACCGATGCAGCAAAACTTCCAACCGATGAAAGATTAAAAAACTTCAACTCAACCAGCGACCCGCAATTAGTTACATTATATTTTCAGTATGGCAGATATTTATTGATATCATCATCGCAACCCGGTGGTCAGCCTGCAACGTTACAAGGCATCTGGAATCATGAATTATATCCGCCGTGGGACAGCAAATACACCATCAACATCAACACAGAAATGAATTACTGGCCCGCGGAAAAAACAAATCTTTCTGAATTAACGGAGCCATTAATAACGATGGTGAAAGAACTTGCAACAACCGGTACAACAACAGCAAAAAATATGTATGGTGCCCGTGGCTGGATGGCGCATCACAACACGGATATATGGCGCGTCAATGGCGCAGTGGATGGCGCATTCTGGGGCATTTGGCCCAACGGTGGCGGATGGTTGAGTCAGCATTTGTGGGAACATTATTTATACAATGGTGATAAAAATTATCTCGCTTCAATATATCCTGTGCTGAAAGGAGCTGCTATGTTTTATGCCGATTATCTTATTGAACATCCGAAATATCATTGGCTGGTTTTGTGCCCCGACATGTCGCCTGAAAACGCACCCGCTGCACATGAAGGCTCGTCATTAGATGCTGGTGTAACCATGAGCAATCAAATTGTATTTGATGTATTCACCAATGCAATTAATGCAGCAAAAATTTTAAATATAGACGAAGCTTTTACTGATACATTAAAACAAAAACGCAGCATGCTTGCGCCAATGCATATTGGCCAATACGGGCAGTTGCAGGAATGGTTAGATGATGTGGATAATCCTAATGACCATCATCGTCATATTTCACATCTGTATGGCTTGTTTCCATCCAATCAAATATCACCTTATCGCACACCACAATTATACAGCGCTACAAAGAATACATTAATTCAACGCGGCGATGTTTCAACAGGATGGAGCATGGGTTGGAAAGTGAACTGGTGGGCAAAAATGTTAGACGGCAATCATGCATATAAACTCATACAAAACCAGTTAACGCCTGTTGGTATGAATGAAGGTGGCGGTGGAACTTACAACAATTTATTTGATGCGCATCCGCCATTTCAAATTGACGGAAACTTTGGTTGCACTTCAGGCATTACAGAAATGCTGATGCAAAGTGAAGATGGTGATTTGAATTTGTTACCTGCATTACCTGATGTTTGGCAAAGCGGCAGTGTTAGTGGTTTATGTGCAAGAGGAGGTTTTGAAATTGTGAGTATGCAATGGAAAGATGGCAAGCTTATCAAAGCAACTATCAAATCTAATCTTGGTGGTAATCTTCGTTTGCGTGTTCCAAATGAAATGAAGATGAGTGATGGCGCAGCATTAAAAGAAGCAACCGGTGATAATCCAAATACATTTTATCAAACAGAAAAAATTACAACGCCAATAATATCTGATAAAGCAACGATTACTTTACCGCAATTAAAAGCAACATGGTTATACGATATAAAAACACAACCGGGAAAGGTGTATTCGATAGTTTTAAAATAGATTGATTTAAAATAAAAGGGTGTTTATCAGATAAATTTATAAGTCTGTACCTAAAATATAGGGGATCGGTCTGGATGCTTAAATCGCAAAAAATATTTACTGCAGCAATTCATGATTGCGAATCATTGTTTTGACGTCATCTCCGCTTAAACACTCGGTAACTACTGCGAATTATAGTTACACTTAAAGTATAATTTCAATTTGCTTTTCGCCAAATGTTATGTGTTAAACTGATTGTTTGGAAAATCATACAAATAGTTATAAGCTTTCAATTTAAGTACAGAAGCCGATAAACGCCCTTCAGTTTAAAAAATTCCTGCTTTGGTTTTTTTAAAGCCTTTTAATAACAGCACTCTAAAATAATAGCTTGTCATTCAAAGATGGTCTCTAACCATTTTGTGTTTGTCAAATAATCATTCATCATTTAAAACTTATCTGAATGAGTAAAATTATTTTAGTCTTTTGTGCGCTGGTTGTCTCACTATCAACGATTGCGCAATCATCAATCATTGGGAAGGTGCTTGATGAAAATAACACTCCGGTTCCTTATGCTTCTGTAACTGTTCAGGGCACAAAAACCGGAACCCGTGCCGACGAAAAAGGTAATTTTAAAATTGTTGTTTCGCCTGGTCAAACGCTGGTTGTCTCTGCGGTAAATTTTACACCGCAGGAAGTTACTGTTACGGGTTCATCTTTTTTAAATATAAATCTTAAACCCAGTACTCAGGAATTAAATGAAGTTGTTGTTACGGCACTGGGTATTAAGAGAGAAAAAAAATCGCTCACATACGCCACGCAAACGGTAGGCAGTGATGAGCTAAATAAATCCGGAACAGGTAATCCGCTTGGAGAATTAGAGGGTAAGGCAGCGGGTTTAACTGTAATTAACAGTTCAGGTGATCCCGGTGCAGGCACATATATTCGCCTGCGCGGCGTTACTTCTATTTCGGGTGATAACCAGCCATTAATTGTAGTGGATGGAATACCGATTGATAATTCCATTAATAATTATGATCCTACATCGGCCACACCTAATGTAAGCGGACCGTTTGCAAATCTTACAGGAGGTACACAGCCAACCAACAGGGGCGTAGATTTAAATCCGAATGACATAGAATCAATCACAGTTTTAAAAGGTCCGGCCGCGACGGCACTGTGGGGTATAAAAGCAGCCAGTGGTGCACTGATTATCACCACTAAAAAAGGGACAATTGGTTCTCAAAAAATGAGAGTTGATTTTAATTCTTCATATAGCTGGAGTCAAACTAACCGGTTACCGCCAGTACAAACAAAGTATGCACAAGGTTCGGGAGGTATTTATCAAGGTCCGACAGGTAATGCTAATCGAAGAATAACATGGGGGCCTGCCATAGATACTTTGTTTTGGGATGGCAATGGAAATGTTTGGGATCCGCATGGAAATGTTGTTGGCAAATCAGACCCATTAGCAAAAACTCCGGTTGCACCTTATGATGTTTACGACTTTTTCAAAACAGGCCTGTTTATGGATAATAATATTTCGCTTTCCGGCGGTTCTGCAAATACAGGCTTTCGTGCTTCACTCGGTAACATTCATCAGTTAGGTGTAGTTCCTAAATCACAATACAATAAAACTACTTTCTCAATTAACGGGCAGGCTAAGTTGAGCGACAAACTAAGTGCATCCGGTTCTATCACCTATATAAATTCTAATAACGATAAAGTGCAGCAAGGTTCAAACACTTCCGGTGTTATGTTAGGATTAGTTCGTACGCCGCCCACTTTTGATAATTCTTTCGGTTTGGGTGATGCTGCTGCTAATGATGAACGCGCTTATGTAATTCAGGCTACCGGACAGCAAAGAAATTACCGCGGTGGCGGCGGAAGCTATGATAACCCATACTGGACGGTTAACCGTAATCCTTTTAAAGAGCTTTTAAATCGCGTTATCGGGAATATCCAGGCTACTTATGAATTTGCTGACTGGATATCTGCCAGCTACCGTTTTGGCGGAGATGTTTACGGACAGGATTCAAAGAACTTTTATGACATTAATTCAAATGCAGTTCCTGCCGGTTCAGGTATTATCAGTGAATACTTCAGTAATCAATATAATTCAGATCTCACGCTAAATTTAAAGAAAGATTTTAGCAGTGATTTAAACGGCTCGTTGCTTTTAGGATACAATTATTTTTATACTTATGGGCACAGCAGAACAACTATTGGAAATTCGCTTATCGTTCCTACTTTCTTCGATATATCAAATGCCTTGTCGTACTTATCATCTGAAATAGATGGGCAGAAACGTACAATGGCATTTTACGGAGAAGCTCAGTTATCTTACCGCAACATGCTGTTTTTAGATGTAACCGGCAGAAGAGAAACCTCATCAACCTTGCCGCTTAATAACCGTAATTTCTTTTATCCATCAGCAGGTTTAACATGGGTTTTTACGGAGCTTCCATCATTTAAAAGCTCTTCTGTACTTTCATTTGGTAAAATCAGGGCTTCTTATGCGCAGGTTGGTAAAGATGCTCCAATTTCAGGTTTACAAACTTATTATAGCCCTTCAGTTATTAACGATGGTTTTACGGGCGGAAATTTCTTCCCTGTAAATTCTAATGGCGTACCCATCGGCTCATATCAACTTACATCTACTATTTCTGTAATTGGAAATCCGGATTTAAAACCTGAAAAAACCGATTCTTATGAAGCAGGTTTTGATTTAGGCTTTTTAAAGAACAGAATTAATCTTACAGGCACTTATTATTATTCTAAAACAAACGATGCCATACTTACCGTTCCTTTAGCATACTCTTCAGGCTTTGCTGCCAAGCTGTTTAATGCAGGTGTTATTACAAACAAAGGAGTAGAATTAACGCTGAGTACAACACCTGTAAGAGTAAAAGATTTTTCATGGGATTTAACTTTCAATTGGTCAACCAATAAAAATCTTGTTGAAAAGTTAGCACCGGGCGTAGATAAAATTTTGATTGCAGGATTTACGAATGGAGAAGTTGATGCATTTGCGGGAAAACCTTATGGACAAATTTTTGGAAACACATATGTACGTGCTAATCCGGGCAATGCAAAAGATCCTAATGCTTTGCCCGATGGTCCTTTGTTGATTAATGATAATCCAAATGTTGCAGGGTATGGTCAACCTATTGTTGGTTCTCAAGGCGCAATTCTTGGAGATGTAAATCCAAAATGGACCGGCTCTGTAATAAATAATCTAACATTTAAAGGAGTAACATTAGGCTTCCAGATTGATGTGCGGAAAGGTGGTGATTTATGGAATGGTACAAAAGGCGCAATGGATTATTTTGGAACTGGTAAAACAACAGAGAACAGAAATCAACCTGTAACATTCCAGGGTCTTTCCGGACACCTGAATGCAGAAGGGCAAGTGGTACATTTTGATGCCAATGGAGACGAAGTAGCTGGCCCTGGCTCTGCAAATACAGTGCAAACAAAGTATGATCAAAATTACTGGCAAAATATAGGCAGCAGTTTTGTTGGACCCGCCGAACCAGATGTTGAAGATGGATCTTTTATAAAACTGCGCGAAGCAAGTATTGGTTATTCGTTACCTGCTTCAATGCTTGGTAAAACCTTTAATAGTTTAAGTGTTACATTCTTTGCCAATAACATTATTCTGCATACAAAATACCAGGGTGTTGATCCTGAAACAAGTCTTGCCGGACCGGCAAATGGACAAGGACTTGATTATTTTAATAACCCCGGTGTTAAGAGTTATGGTATCCGGTTAAATGTTAGTTTAAAATAACAAACAATTGCAGTGTGAATGAAGTGGCGTTTCGCGCCAAAATATTCATACAAAAATTAAAAAAATACTCATGAAATATTTAATAAAACAAACCTGGCTGTATTTAGCAGTATTTATGGTACTAACACAGGCATCTTGTAAAAAAGATTTATTTACACGTACCAATATAAATCCTAATGCACCAAATACTGTTACACCGGGAAATCTTTTGCCTGGTATTGAAACAAGTCTGGCTTATGTACAAGGTGGAGACTTAACGCGATATGCAGATATGCTGGTGCAACAAAACGTTGGATTTTCACGTCAGGCAGGTGCTTATTATACTTACATATTTACATCGGCAGATTTTGATACACCATGGGGAAACATGTATACTTCGGTGCTAGGTAATGATAGGGATCTATTACAGAAAGCAGATGCAGCGGGTTACAATGTTTACAGTGGTATAGGAAGAATCATTCTTGCTTACAGCCTTCAATTATTGGTAGATGAATGGGGAAGTGTTCCTTACTCAAAAGCGCTGCAGGGAGATGCATCCAACCATCCTGCGTATGATAATGATAAAGCATTGTATGATACAATTGCAAATTTGATTGATGTAGCAGTTTCCCAGTTAAGCAACTCAAATCCCGGCGGACAAACGCCAGGTACGGATGATATAATTTACGGAGGTGATCCATCACTATGGATAAAATTCGGGCATGCAATAAAAGCCAGGTTATATATTCATCAAAGCAAAGGAGATGCTGGTATGGCTGCAAAAGCTTTAGATGAAGCAAACATGTCTTTTGAAAATGAATCTGAATCTGCTCAGTTTGTATTTGGAACTTCAGAAACATTTTCTAATCCGGTTTATCAGTTTAATGAGCAACGAGGCGATATAGATTATGGTTCCGGTTATTATGTGAATTTACTTACAAGCTTGAATGACCCAAGATTAGGTTTAACTGCAGACCCAACTTATTCTGATGCGCAGGGATATGGTGTGAATAATTATTTTGGTAATATAAACGGACATGTAGAATTCATCACGTATGATGAAATGGAGTTTGTAAAAGCAGAAGCTACTTTACGTTCAACCGGTGATTATGATGCGGCACAAACATTTTATCAGGAAGGCATAAAAGCTAACATGGCAAAATTGGGTGTGAGTGATGCAGATGCTAACACATATATAGGAGCGCATGGTACGTTGCCGACAACAAGTGTTGGTGATGCAATTGCTGCTGTTGCTGTGCAGGAATACATTGCTTTATATTTAAATCCTGAAGCATGGACATTGTGGCGCCGTACAGGAAGTCCAAATCTCACACCTACAGCAGGTACTAATGGAATTCCGCGAAGGTTTTTATACCCTCAAAGCGAATATTCTTTAAACGGAGAAAATACGCCTGATGCCACTTTGTATTCACCAAAAATATTTTGGGATAAATAACAAAGCCAACAGGTTGATGAAACCTATAAGGTCTTAAAAACCTTATAGGTTTATTTATTTTAAGAACCGACTCAGTAAAGAACTTTTATCCTTTCAATAATTTTTTACTCACCCTTTAAGATAAAATAGTTTAAACATAATAACACCCTTATGAAATATACTTTTCTTTTATTCATCACATAAACTATATTCATAACTATTCATGCGCAGGAGCAACAAATGCCTGACTCTATAAAAGACAAATTAATTGCGCTTGAAAAACAATCGTGGGAAGCATGGAAACCAAGATGCTAATTTCTTTTCAAATTTTTTATCTGATGATCACATTGAATTGGGCTTCTATGGTGCCTCAACAAAAAATGATGTTGTATCCTTTATTGCAAGTCATGCGTGCAACGTTCAATCGTATAGCGTAGATAAGTTTAGCGTGAAATTGCTCGATACCAATATTGCAGTATTAACTTATCGGGCAGAACAAAATACAGTTTGTAATCATAAAGTTCCAAGTCTCTCTGGATTAGTTCTTTTTACATCAATCGAAATGGAAAATAGGAAAATGTTTTTTACCAGTAAACACAAGCAGCTAATTAGTTTCTGCTTACATTAATTTCCCGATACGAAATTCTTTGATTTTTCTTTTACTTTTATTTTATCTCGATGATACTGCACAAATGGAAATACCGCTTGAAAATAGATACGCCAACGGCGGATGCTGGAAAGATTACTATGAATATTCCGCATTTAAAATGTAGTAGGAAAATAACTCTCAGTAATCAAAATAAAAACCACCTGCATATGCAAGTGGTTCTTTCTACAGTATAAACATTATTGATAATCCGGGTTTTGTTCTATGTTGGGATTTGCATTTAATTCTGTTTCCGGGATAGGAGCAATCCTGTGGTAATCATCGTACGGAATTGTTAATGGTCCGGAAATTGAGCCATCATTACCGCTTCTGTTGATGGCGCGCTTAAGACGATTGAGATCGTAATACCTGTCGCCTTCAAATGCAAGTTCTTTTCTTCTTTCAGTAATAATATCATTTAAGAGTTCATTGCCCGATGAAGTATAACCTGTAAAATCAGGATCTCTTGTTTCTGCAACTGCATTTAAATAGCCTCTTGCATCATCTTCATTATTTGGCAACGATGCTTCCGCAGCAATAAGATACACTTCTGAAAGACGTAACACTTTAATATTATCTCTGTCTTTTGTGCTACTCGAATTTTGATATTTATATACAATTACTGCCGGTGCTCCTGATTTTGTATAATAAGGAATTAAAACAGAAGTACGTACATCTGTAGGGCTGTATAAATTAACCAGATTATCCGATGCATATAAATCCTGATATCCTTGTACATAAAATGCAGCTAAATCATCTGTACCAAGATTATCTATAATATCAACATCTACTTCAAACATTGCTTCAACTGCGTCCGTGTGTATGTCCGGATCTTTCCAAAAATCAAAATAGTTATCTGCATCAACCAGAGAAAATTCGCTGTTATTAATTACATCAACTGCGGCTTGTTTTGCTTTAGCATTATCGCCCATATATAAATATGCTTTTGCGAGCAACCCTTCAATTGCATATTTGCTTAAAGTAACAGAGTTGCTGTAACCGTCTGCATTTTCAAAAGCAGTTTCATAATCGCTGATAATTTGTGCATATACTTCAGCAACTGTATTACGCGGCGGTTGTACATACGGGTCATAATGTAAAACCAGAGGCACACCTGGTTTACTGGGGTCATCTGTATAAGGACGTGCATACGTATTTACCAGTTTAAAATACATTAATGCTCTTATTGCATAAGCTTGCGCTTTTAATGCATTTACATTGTCGCCTGTTATATCTGCATCAATAATTTTATTTGCACGAAGTATAACAGTGTAAGCTGCATTCCACATTTCTCCGTAAACTTCATCTGTACGGGTAAAAATATATTTGTATTGCTCTATATACCTTCCGGAATTATATAATTCAATAAAAGTGTTATCTGCCTGCAAGTCTCCAACTACTGGCCAATCCCGACCATACACACCTAAACTTCGTAATCCTGTATAAGCGCCATTTAATGCTG
Source organism: Parafilimonas sp. (assembly GCA_025927795.1). Lineage (GTDB taxonomy): Bacteria > Bacteroidota > Bacteroidia > Chitinophagales > Chitinophagaceae > Parafilimonas. Next base: position 9,157 of record JAICKT010000019.1, read on the forward strand.
TTTCCATTGACGCTTCGTCTGTTATTGCCTCGCCTGTTGGCACGCTGCCCGATGGGTTTCTTTCTATAAAACTTTTAGAGCATGACGCCAGCATAAAAGAAGAGAATATAAAAAGTATAGCGATTTTATTGAGTAGCTTTTTCATTTTAGATTTTTTAATTTGATTCAGAATTAAAAACCAACTTTAATACCTGCTGTTATAGATTTCGGAATAAATATGTCAAAATCATTTACGCTAAGTATGCCGGTTTCAGGATCCACAGGTAATAATTTATCTTTTGTCCAGGTGGTAAGATTGGTGCCACGTATATAAACAGAAGCACTTGAAATATTCCATTTTTGTAAAAGCGTTTTTGGAAATGCATACGCCAACTGAATATCACGCAACCTTATATAGCTTCCATTATATAAATATCGGGTTGAGTACGCGTTAGAATTAAGATTTCCTCCAAAGATTATTTTAGGAACATTTGTATGGTCACCAGGCTTTTTCCAGCTTGATAACTGATTCGTAAACTGGTTGAGACCTCCATAATAAAAACCATCGCTCATGGCATAATGATCCCATTCATCAAAAATGTAATTTCCATAGTTATAATAAAACATTGCTGTAAGTGAAATGCCTTTATAAGTAAAACTGCTTGTTAACGAACCGAAATACTTAGGCGATGCTGATTTGCCTGTTAATGAAGTTGTGGCTTTATTAAAATCATTTGTAGTTTGAGCATGTGTTGCATCTGTGTACCAAAGCGGGTCTCCGTTTGCAGGATCTACACCAGCCCATAAGGGGAAATAAAATTCCTGAACATCATGCCCTTCAGTAATATTAAATATAGAGCCATTTGCAATAGGAGCATGTTTGTATAAGTTCAATACTTTATTAGTATTATGTGCCAGGTTAAATTGAATATCCCAAACAAAATCCTTAATAACTACCGGCTTACCACCCAGCGTAATTTCATAACCTTTATTTTGAATGCTGCCTACATTTAATAACTGGCTTGCAAAACCAGATGTTCCGGAAAGCGGTACATTAATTAATAAGCTGGAAGTTTTTCTGCTATAATAATCAAAGCTGCCGTTTATCCTGTCTTTGAATAATGAAAAATCAAAACCTACATCAGCTATTTTATTTTTTTCCCATGTAAGATCACTGTCACCAACATTCTCCGGAGCACTGCCGGGTGAACCTGCATAATTAAATCCAAAGCCATAAGTTGGAAGTGATTGATAATCTCCGAAACCGAGAGCGTTGCCATTCTCTCCATAAGAGCCTCGTATTTTTAGTAAACTGATAAAGTTGATGCTCTTTATAAAATCTTCTTCACTTATATTCCATGAACCACCCACAGAGAAAAAATTACCCCAGCGTTCATTTGCGCCAAATACAGAAGAGCCATCTCTGCGAAAACTGCCTGTAAGTACATACCTGTCTTTAAAATTTACTGTAAGATTTGACAGATATGAAATGGTTGAATTTTGGTTTGGCAGTGAATTAGCTACAACAGGTTTAGATGCAGAAGCTAAATAATGTAACTGCATCAGCTTAGGAAAATTCTGTGCATCTGCCTCTAAAAAATAATTATCATAAAACTGAGATTCATATCCGCCATAAATATCAAAATAAAAATCTCCATCTTTATTTAATGCATGTTTAAAATCTAAAAGATTGGTCCATGTATAGTCAAATACGCGGCGGTTTGAAGAAGTAGCATATCCTTGTAAACTATATCCATCACCATAAAACGGACTTAAAAAATTATCTTCTGGTATGGTTAAATATTCTGCACTGTAACGGCTGGTAAACTTCAGCTCAGGAAGAATATTATATTCACCGGAAACATATCCTCTAAATTGAATTTGCCTTGCAAGATTTTTTTCAAGTTGCGATATTGCTATTGGATTATAAGGGCCACTATTTTGCGGAAATTCTCCATCCGGATCATTATTACCATACCTTAAAGAACCATCTTCGTTATAAGGCGTGTACCATGGCAATAAAAAATATGAAGAAATAACAGGGTTGCTAAAAGCGCCGCTGTTAGTAGGTGTGTGCTGCCGGCTTGCACTACCGTTTATACCGAATGATAGTGTTATTTTATTGTTGGGTTTATTGGTTAATGAAAGGCTGCCATTATAACGCCTGAAATCAGAACCTATTACTGTACCAACCTGGTTAAAATATCCGGCTGAAGTATAGAACTGTGTTTTTTCTGTGCCGCCACTTAAGCTTATATTATACTGCGATTGATTGCCGGTTTGGGTAACTAAATTATACCAATTAGGATTTGTTTTTGCATAATTTTTCGGAAACCCAAAGCCATTAACCGGATCGGTGATGATGGCATCAGCTTCATCATTATTGGATGCATAACCCGCATTTATCAAAGATTCGCGCAGCACTGTTTGATATTGTTCGCTGGTGAGGCTTTTATTATCATTATTAAAATAAGCAATATTGTTTGAGCCTGCCTCCGCAGAAACATTTAAAATGGTTTTGCCCGGTTTGCCTTTTTTTGTTGTTATAATGATAACGCCGTTCGCTGCTCTTGAACCATAAATTGAAGTTGCGGCAGCATCTTTTAAAACAGTAATGCTTTCCACATCATCCATATTTAAACCACTTAAAGCGTTTGCTGTTGTTGTGTTTGATGTAAGGTCACCAATGGTTGCAACAACACCATCAATTACCCATAGCGGCGCGGCGCTGGCATTAATAGAACCAATACCGCGAATGCGCACATTGGTAGCAGAACCCGGTGCGCCTGATGCTGAAGTTGCCTGTACACCTGGCGTTAAACCCTGCAACGCTTTATCAACTGAACTAAAAGGTTTGTCTGCAACCTGTGTTCCTTTAACGGTTGCTACAGAACCGGTAACATTTGTTTTTCTTTGAGTGCCGTAAGCTACTACCACCACTTCGGAAAGATTTCCTGTGGAAGGTTGCAGCGTAACTGTAATAGTTCCTGAAGCCGGTATATCAACTTCTTTGGTTTCAAAATTTACAGATGAAACAATTAAAGTATTTGCTGTTTGCGCAATTGAAATAGCAAATTCTCCTTTATCATTACTTGCCACACCTTGCTTGGTACCTTTTACCAATACGGTGGCATTTGGAATTGGTGCGCCATTTTGATCAACAATAGTTCCTGTAATTGTTCTGTTTTGTGAATAAATGTTTACAGTTAGTAAAAAGAAGGCAAGTATTAAACTTATTGATCTCATAAAACTGTTTTGATGATAAATAAATAGATTGACCAACAGCTTGTTGCAATGTGCTGTACAAACGCTGCATTTAAAATCTAAGAGAGAACAATAAGCAGATTAGCTGATTATAGACTGCTCTTAAAAAACCAAAGCAGGAAAATGAATAACCGAAGGCAGAATTATTGGTACTTAAAAAAATTAATTTATGGCTTTCTTAAGATTTAGTTTGAGCGTTAAAATTATTTTCTCTGCTTCAATCATCATTTTCAATTCATGGCTTTGCGGATAGATCAATTGCAGCCTTTTTGAAATATTATGCAGTATTACATTGCGACCATTAGTAAGTGATGATGTTTCTATGGGTTTGCTCCAGCTTATTTCAATATGCAAAACGTCTTGTTGTAAATAAATACATTGTTTTATCACAGCATTATTTAAAGAATAGCTCAACACCTGTTTAAATGCATTTTCAATCAAAGGCAGTAAAATAAACGGCGCAATCGTAACATTATTTGAACCAACATTTATTAAACTACTGACTTGTATTTCTTTATCTGCAACAAGCTTTTCCAAATAAATATATTCTTCTAATAACGAGAGTTCTTTTTGCAGTGGAATTTGCGGCGAAGAATTTTCATATAAAATGTATAATAGAAGATGACGTATTTTTTTTAATGACTGAGCGGCGACCATCGGATTATCATTAGCACTATTTTCCATACGGCTTAAAAGATCCTGTAAAAAGGCTGGTTGAATTAAACCCTGATCTTCGTGCGGTTTTATTTTTTCTTTTTCATTTTTAAGCAAGTCAATTTCCTGCTGTTTTACGTACCATAGCTTACCTAATTTAATAGATGCCGCCACACAGCCTTCCATATTTATCTGGCTGAATAAAATAAAAAAATCATAAGTATAATTAGCAGGCATGCTTATTGAAGTTTTCATACCAAACCACTCTCTTATATAAGGTACGAGAAATGTTGCGTTTAACTCGTAAAAAACTATAAACGCAATACTGGCAAGTAACCATAAAAAAAGCATGGCTATGTAACGTCCCTTAAATAAAAATTCAGGCAAAAGGAAATAGATAACAAAATAACAAAAACACATATCCAGTGGTGTAGATTCTGCAACTTCTGTAAACGCTTCAAAAAAGCTTTTCGCGAAACCATATTTTGGAGAAACAAGAATGGCAGAGATAATGGCATAATATAATATCCACAAAAACCAAAACAGCGAATGCCTTCCTAAACGGTAATTTCGGTTGTTTGAAAAAACAAATGAGTTGATGCCCATTTAAAAAATTTTCAGATTTCTCATTTTAAATTTCAATTCTCATTTAAAGTTTGAATTTTCTCATTTCAAATGTTTTCATATTTTTGATACCTCCAAATTAAAATTTCCGCCGGTTTGTTTAAATAAAAAAAGGGACAGGTGGTAGAAACCACCCGCCGGTTGTCAAAATGAGAAAAATTTTAAAGCTCAAACATATTTTCTACCTGTTATATCATTTTCTTAAACATGCTTAAAGGCGGAAATTTTTAAACCCAAGCCTGATTTCGTTTACTTTAATTGTCTTACTAATAAGAGCAGGCTGTTTAATTTTCGTCCCACTCATAATTATTAACTTTTTTATTAGGTAAGGTTTTTTAAAAATTACGTTGTTTTTCGTAATGTGAAATGAGCTATAAAAATTTTTAAGGTAATCAACCACCACCGGATAAAAGTTTTATGGCGAATTACATGTAGGAAAAAATTGAGAACAACCATGAAATCCGCTGCTACCATAAACGTATTTGCTTCAGGAGGTGAAAAAGTTTTTCGTAATGATGTATTGATTAAATCTTTTTGTATTCCTGTTATTGCAATCGGCATTGTAAACTTTACCGGACTTATTCATAATAAAAACTATTCAACATTAAATTTAATAATCAGCTATACATATTTTATTGCGCTGGCCTGGGTAATATGGCAGGGCAATGTGCAGCTAATGATAATTCTTAAAAAAAATTTCAAAGTATCTTATAATGCTTACTACAAAAGTATTTTAGCATTATATGCCTTAATAATTGTGTACACAATTATTACTACAACAAGTGGCGTTGGCTTATGGTTATACTTTTCATCAGAAGATAAAAAATCTGTTGCACATTTACCTGCGGCAGTTGCCATTACTGTGGTGTCTGCTATTTTTATTACAAACCTGTATGAAATATTTTATCTTAAAAGTGAGCAGGCAGATACTATTAAAAGAGCAGAGCAATTAAACCTTGCAAAAACACATGCGGAGTTAGTGGCTTTAAAAAACCAGATTGATCCGCATTTTATTTTCAACTCATTAAACACCTTATCGTATCTTATTTCCATTGATCCGATGAATGCAAGATTGTATAACGATACGCTTGCAAAAGTTTATCACTATATTCTTTTTAATAAAGAAAAAAATTTTGTTTTGGTGCGTGAAGAAATTGAATTTCTCAGTCACTTTTTTTACCTGCTTAAAATAAGATTTGGTAAAGCAATTGATATGATAGTTAAAATTGATAGTTTAGAAACCGAAGACTTATACATTCCTCCTATTTCCTTGCAGATACTTTTAGAAAATGCTATTAAACACAATGAACTAAACGAAAACACGCCGCTTATAATTGATGTGCAGGTGTCATCAAATTTTATTCTTGTAAAAAATAAAATACATAAAAAACAGTATGCGGCGTCTGGTGCGGGAAGTGGCTTAAATAATCTTGATAACCGTTATAAACTATTAACCACAAAAAATATTATTGTTTATAAAAACGCAGATTACTTTATTGTAAAGCTGCCCGTTTTAAATACTAAAAAATGAAAATATTAATTGTTGAAGATGAGATACCTGCATTGGAAAATTTAAAAATGTGTATTGCCGATGCAGATGCAAGCCTTACTATAGCAGGCACAACACGCAGCGTTGCGGAAACAGTAACATGGCTTAAAAATAACAGCATTCCCGATCTTATTTTAATGGATATACAATTATCTGACGGGCTTTGCTTTCACATATTTGATGAATACGATGTGCGTTGCCCTGTAATTTTTACAACTGCATTTGATAAATATATGGTTGCGGCTTTTGAATATAATTGTATTGATTATTTATTAAAACCAATCGACCGCGATAAACTAACAAACACATTACGCAAGTATAAAAATTTGCAGAATCATTTTTTAAATAACCATTCTTCTTTGCTTGAATATTTTAATACATCAAAAAAAAGTAAGTCGAGAATTGTAGTAAAAAAAGGTACAGAATTTTTAAGCATCCGGCTTGAGGATGTAGCTTATTTTTTCACAGAAAACAAGCTGGTATTTTTGGTTGATAAGCAAAATAAAAAATACCTCTGCGAAACAAATTCATTAATTGATATTGAAGAAGTACTCGACACAAAAAGATTTTTCAGGGTAAACAGAAAGTACATTGTTAACGCAGATTATATAACTAAATTCAGAAGCATTGATAAAAGTAAAATAAGCGTTGAAATAGCTTTACCAGTGTATGAAGAAATAATTGTTAGCCAGGAAAACGCTTCTGTATTTAAAAAATGGATTAGTGAAATTTAAAATCACTTTCACTCATTAGAAATATTATCTGCTGTATCGCTGTTTATTTTAAAAATATAATTTAGCTGTTTATTGTTTAATTCCTCCAACAAAAACAGCATACATGAAAAAACTTTTTGCTTGCTTATTTATTCTTTTCATCACTGCACAAACATTTTCACAGGATCGTTTAACAGGAAAATCTTTTGCAACGCGCTCAGAAGTTATTGCCCAACATGGAATGGCTTGCACCAGTCATCCGCTTGCAACCATGGCAGCAATTGATATTTTAAAACACGGCGGCAATGCAATTGATGCAGCCATTGCAGCCAATGCAGTGTTGGGTGTTGTTGAACCTGAAATGAATGGAATCGGCGGTGATTTGTTTGCTATTGTGTATGATGCAAAAACAAAAAAATTGTATGGATTGAATGCATCAGGTCATTCGCCATATTCTTTAACGATGGATGAGTTTAAAAAGAAAAATATAACATCAATTCCAACGTATGGTGTGTTGCCTGTTTCTGTTCCGGGTTGTGTTGATGGATGGTTTGCATTACACGCAAAATTTGGAAAGCTTAACATGCAACAAATTCTTGCACCGGCAATTGATTATGCACGCAATGGTTTTCCGTTAGCAGATGAAGCAGCATATTATTTTAATGAAGCATATCAAACATATGCAAGCAATAAAAATTTTGCGCAGTTATATTATCCAAACGGGAAATCGCCGCAACGCGGAGATATTTTTAAAAACACGCAACTCGCAAATACATTAAATAAGATTGCAGTTGAAGGTCGCGATGCTTTTTATAAAGGCGATATTGCGAAAGCCATTGATGCTTTTATGCAAAAAAATGGCGGTTATATTTCTTATAAAGATTTAGCGAACGATTCTGCAACATGGGTTGAGCCTGTATCAACAACATATCGTGGTTATCGCGTTTGGGAGCTACCGCCAAACGGGCAAGGCATTACCGTTTTACAAATGCTGAATATTTTAGAAGGATTTAATTTAAGTAAAATCGAATATGGAAGTGCAGAGCATATTCATTTATTTGTTGAAGCAAAAAAACTCGCGTATGAGGACCGCGCTAAATATTATGCCGATCCTGCATTTGCAAAAATTCCGGTTGATGAACTCATATCAAAAAAATATGCTGATGAAAGAAGAAAATTAATTCAGCCGAAACATGCGTCTGATAATTTTACCGCAGGCGATGTATCGTTGAAAGATGGCGAAACAGTTTACTTAACTGTTGCAGATTCTGCCGGTAATATGGTTTCTTTAATTCAAAGCAATTACCTCGCTTTTGGTTCGGGCGTTGTTGTTGATAGCTTAGGTTTTGTATTACAAAATCGTGGAAGACTTTTTACATTGGAAGAGGGAAAAAATAATTCTTATGCGCCGCATAAAAGACCGTTTCATACAATCATTCCTGCTTTTGTAACAAAGGATGATAAACCCTATATGAGCTTTGGCGTAATGGGCGGCGCGTTTCAACCAATGGGACAGGTTGAAATATTAATGAACATGATTGATTTTGGAATGAATGAACAGGAAGCAGGTGATGCACCGCGCATAGATCATCAAGGTTCTTCGGAGCCAACAGGAACAAAAAGCAATGGTGTTGGTACAATTTATCTTGAATCAGGATTTTCCTTTGAGACAATAAGAACTTTAATGGAATGGGGACACAAAGTCTCGTATGAAATACCTGGCAGTTACGGCGGGTATCAATGTATTCGTTACGATGCAGAACATAAAGTGTATTACGGTGCATCTGATGCAAGGAAAGATGGGATGGCTGCTGGTTATTAAAAGTTTTCGACACTTTAAGTATTTGAACATACAGTTATTGTTTGGCACGCATTTTTATATATAAAAAGAAAAAAGCATTATGGCAAAAACATCAACATCACGTGGTCGTGGCCAAGACCGCAGAAAGGTGGCAGGCGGCCAGGATTACGAAGTAAATTATGAAGCAAAAAAAACAAACACAAGTTCCAAAGAAGTTAAAGACGCAGTTAAATCTGCAGGTAATTCAAGAAATAAAGTTGAAAAGAAATTGAAAAAATAGATGCAATTATTTTGTTGAAGTTATAAGTCCCGTGTGCAACGGGACTTTTTTATTCATACATTTCAAATATCAAATGTTGTATTTTTATTTTTTAACGATTGATACAACGCATGGAAGTAAAACGTCTTTTTGATTGCATAGAACATCAGCTAAAAAAATTCCCTAAGCCTGATATGCTTAATGCAAAAGTGAATGGTGAATGGAAATCTTACAGTACAGCAGAAGTAAAAAAAATTGTTGATGAATTTAGTGCAGGTTTACTTGAACTTGGTGTAAGCGCAAATGACTTTAGTGATGAGGGTGCAGATAAAATTGCCATAATAAGCAATAACAGACCGGAATGGATTTTTACTGATCTGGCTGTGCAACAAACCGGCGCCGTTTTGGTTCCATTATATCCAACTACAGGCATAAACGAAATTCAGTTTATTTTAAATGAGGCTTTAGTTAAATACATTTTTGTAAGCAATAAAGAACTATTTAATAAAATACAAAGCATAAAACCGGCTGTTCCATCTTTAAAAAAAATATTTTCTTTTGCTGACATCGAAGGCGTTGATAATTGGTGCATTGTGTCTGCGCTTGCAACAGATGCATCAAAACAAAAACTGGAGCAAATAAAAAATTTTATAACACCGGATCATCTTGCAACAATTATTTATACATCGGGTACAACAGGCACACCAAAAGGTGTAATGCTCACGCATAAAAATATTTATACGAATGCGATGTATTCAAAACAAAGTTTTCCTTTTTTAGATGCTCCATATAAAGTATTAAGTTTTCTTCCGCTCAATCACATCTTTGAAAAATGCGTTACTTATATTTACTTGTTTAGCGGTAACGGAATTTATTATGCAGAAAATTTAGAAACTATCGGCGCAAATTTAAAAGAAGTAAAGCCTGATGGTTTTACAACCGTTCCGCGTTTGCTGGAAAAAGTTTTTGAACGCATCATAGCAACTGGAAGGCAGCTTACAGGCATTAAGAAAAAATTATTTTTTTGGAGTGTAAAACTTGCTGAGCAATATGCAACGCCTGCGGCAGAATCATCATCATACAAAATAAAATTAAGCATTGCAAACAGGCTGGTGTTTAGCAAATGGCGTGAAGCACTTGGTGGAAATATTAAATTTATAATAACAGGCGGCGCTGCATGCCAGGTTAAATTGCTGCGCATTTTTAATGCAGCAAAAATTCCTGTATATGAAGGTTATGGACCAACTGAAAACAGCCCTGTTGTTTCTGTTAACAGGTGGAGCGATCCTGGTGCAAATATGATTGGTACTGTTGGACCGGTTATAGATGGCATTGAAGTAAAGTTTGAAGAAGATGGTGAGATTTGCGTGAAAGGTTCAACCGTTATGAAAGGTTATTACAAACGCCCTGACCTTACGGCTGAAACAATAATAGATGGCTGGCTGCATACAGGCGATATTGGAGTTTTTGTAGATAATAAATTTTTAAAAATCACGGATCGCAAAAAAGAAATATTTAAAACAAGCGGTGGCAAATATATTGCACCACAGGCATTGGAAAATATTTTTAAAGGCAGCCCTTTTATAGAGCAAATAATGATAGTTGGTGAAGGCAAAAAATTTGTAAGCGCTTTAATTGTCCCTTCGTTTAGCTATTTAAAAACATGGATGCAATTGCATAATATTTCTTATACAAATAATGAGGAAGCAATAAAAAATGCTGACGTGATTAAAAAAATTCAATCTGTTGTTGATGAACTGAATCAGCAATTCAACCATGTAGAACAAATAAAAAAGTTTGAGCTCTTACCTGCCGAATGGAGTTTAGATACCGGCGAAATGACCCCGAAGATGAGCTTAAAAAGAAAAGTAGTGTTGGAAAAATTTAAAGATGTAATTGATAGAATATATAGTTGAATGTTTCCGGTTTCCAATTTTATTAACGCTTTCCTTTAAATCAATCGGTATAATAACTCTAAACTGTAAACTGCAAACCGGAAACTATTTATTGCTCCAGCAACTTATACAACTCATCCAAATTAGGTGAAAGAATAATTTCAGTTCTCCTGTTTCTTGCCCGGCCTTCCGGCGTACTGTTTGTATCAACAGGATCATACCACGCATGACCTGAAGCAATAACTTTCGTAGGATCTACTTTATATGTATTCACTAAAATTCTTACTACACTTGCTGCACGCGCTGTACTTAATGCCCAGTTATCTTCAAATTTACCGCGAATAGGAATTGAATCTGTGTGCCCTTCAATGTCAACAGAAATATCCTGGTTTGTTGTTAGTACGTTGGCAAGTTTTCCTAAGGCTATTTTACCGGAATCATTTACAACTGCGCTGCCCGAAGGAAATAAAAATTTCTCACTAAGACTTATATAAACCTTACCGTTTTTTTGCGTAATGGTAAGATCACTATCATTAAAACCAACGAGTGCTGCCTTCATTTTATTTCTTAATTCTGCTGCTTTGTTTCTTTGCTGATCAAGAAGATTTTGTAAATCCTGTAAACGTTTTTGCTGCGCCTGTAAATTTTGCTGCAAATTATTTAACTGACCTTGTTTATTATTTGCCTCGTTATTTAATTGTGCATATTGTTGCGTTGCTGCATTTAAATCAGCCTGTAATTTATTAATAGCAGCTTGCTGATCTGCAATTTTAGAAGCCATTAATGCGCTGTCGTTTTGCAAAGAACGCGCCTGCATTTGTGCATCCAAAAGCTGTTTTTTTGATACACAGGATGCAAAACCAATTGCAAAAAGCACAGGCAAAAAATAAATGATCCTTCTTTTCATAATAGTTTTTCTTTTTAGTTAAAAAAATTATGCCAATATACTTAATTAAAAATCTTATCTGCGGCAACAGAGCAGCAATTATATTTTTAGCTTGTGTAATAAGTATATTCGCTGTATGCGCAAACAATTTATTTTAATTGCCCTGTTATGCTGTTGTTCATGTTTTTTATTTTCTCAATTAAAACAAAACGATTCCATTTATCTTTTAAAACCAGATCGTGTTTTTGATGGTGAAGAAATGCATGAAGACTGGCAGGTGCTTGTAAAAAATAATAAGATTGAAGCTGCAGGAAATATCAGTACGCAATATAAAAATGCAATAGTAATAGAATTAAAAGGATGCACGCTGTTGCCCGGTTTAATTGAAGGGCATAGCCACATGTTTTTACATCCATACAACGAAACAAGCTGGAATGACCAGGTGCTGAAAGAATCAGATGCAGAGCGTGTAGCAAGAGCAACGGTTCATGCTAAGAATACTTTGTATGCGGGCTTTACTACTGTTAGAGATTTGGGTACTGAGGGTGCGGGTTATAGTGATGTTGGTTTAAAGCAGGCAATAGAAAAAGGAATTATTCCGGGTCCGCGTATGTTGGTTGCAACATGTGCTATTGTTGCAACAGGCAGTTACGGACCCAAAGGTTTTAAAGATGAAATTAATGTGTTGCAGGGCGCCGCAGAAGCAGATGGTATGGATGATTTAATAAAAACTGTGCGCACACAAATTGGCAAAGGTGCAGATGTAATAAAACTATATGCTGATTATCGCTGGGGCGATAGTGGTGAGGCAGAGCCAACTTTTACAGTAGATGAATTAACCAAAGCAACAGAGGTTGCACATAGCAGCGGAAGAATTGTTGCTGTGCATTCAACAACAGCAGAAGGCATGCGTCGTGCAATACTTGCTGGTGTTAATACTATTGAACATGGAGATAATGGCACACCAGAAATTTTTGAAATGATGAAGCAAAAAAATATTGCATTGTGCCCAACAGTTGCTGCAGGTGATGCTATTGCACAATACCGCGGTTGGCGAAAAGGCATTGATGAAGAACCCGAAAGCATTAAACAAAAAAAGAAAAGTTTTGCTGATGCATTAAAAGCAGGTGTAACAATTTGTATGGGCGGAGATGTAGGTGTTTTTTCGCATGGCGATAATGCGCGTGAAATGGAAATGATGGTTGATTATGGAATGAAGCCGCTTGATGTGTTGCGATCTGCAACTTCAGTAAATGCTGATGTATTTAAAATAAACACAAAGGTTGGAAGAATTAAATCCGGCTTGTATGCTGATATAATTGCTGTAACCGGCGATCCATCAGTTAACATACACGATATAAGAAATATAAAGCTCGTTATGAAAGATGGAATAATATATGTGAACAACTAAAGCAAACTTTTATTCATGTAACCAGGACTTATTGTGCTTCTATGCCTTTTTCAAGTAATGTGCTCAATTCTTTTTCATCTACCTAAAAATGGAAACACTAAAGCGATTGGTGTGCAGCCATTCCATTTTGAATGTTCAAGCGGTGCATGCACATGTTCCCAATCGCCGGGATTATTTACGAGTATCATTCCCGCAACCGTGATGCCTCTGAAAAAATCGAGCGATAATAATTTGCTTTTTTACGGGTTGCATTATAGCAGGAGCCGGTTGTTGCATATTATAACTTATCTATTTTATCAAACATTGTTTTAAAACAATTCCAGTCTGTATTTGTACCACCTTTTCTATCTGGCTTGTTGCCATAAAATCCATCCATAAAATTTCCGGCGCCCATCCAAACAGTTTGCATCATGCCGTAAAAATTCTGTTGCATTTCTTTGGTAGCTGTTGCTCTGAAATTTATCATGTCATCCGTTTGTTGTAATGCAACCTGCGGTCTGTTCCAGGGGCAAGTAATTACATGCAAACCTTTCATGGCAAAATAAACGGGTGTTTTATCTGCACGTTCATAATGCCAGTCGCAAATAACCACATCTTTTGGTATCATATCAACAGCGCGATACGTATTATTATAACTGGCTTCCCACTCTCCCATGCCTGTTGTTTTTCCATCAATTAATCTGTCTCCCCAAATCCACAATGCACGGTTTTTTTCTTTAAGATGTTCTTCTATTGTGCGTACTTCGCCGGCAAATAATTCAGCCTTATCTCTTCCACCGCAGCGTGGGCATTGTGGTTCACCTATATAAAAAACCTCGTCCATACCTGCATGAAAAGCATTTGATTCAAATACATCACATATCTCATCTACTATATCAAAAACAACTTTGTG